>JAKUTA010000235.1 GCA_022447885.1 Candidatus Poseidoniales archaeon
TGGTGTAGTTCCTGCCCTTGTCGGCGTCCGGTATCCAGCTGACGCTGATACTGGTCTGCGGGTTATCCACGCTCAAGTTGACGTAGGCACCGTACGGCAGCACTGGGTCATCACCGGCGGCGAACTGGTACCCATCGCCGGCTGGTATTTCCATATAACTGCCAACAGCACCGTCGGAATGCTCAACGGTGATTTCGAAATAGAGGAAGTGGTTACCCTCCAGCGGCAGGTTCTCAAAGCCCAAGTCAAAGGTTATGGGGTGATCCCTGCCCGCAATCCCGCTCTCAACGCTGACGTTCCGGACCCAGGCGTCAACGGAAGACTCTGCAAAAACCGTTTGCGATAGCTCGTTGGGCGCGTCGGTGCGCGACGGGTAGTCGTCCTCGCCATACTCGGCGATGCGCTTGCGCTCGTCCACCTTGACAACCAGCTTGTACTGGTCACGGACAGTGAAGACGAAGCTGGTGCTGACGGTGATATTCTGGCCAACCGCCAGTGCTGTGCCGGGAGTGATTTCCGCGATGAGTTCGTGAACGGGTGAGATTGTATAGAATGTTACGTTCATTCTCGAGGCCTCGACAGTGGTCATGTCGCGGATGCCGAGGTTGGCAATGGTCGCGGTGATGGTGCTGGCGACGCCCACCATGACGTTGCCCGAATCGTCGCGCGGTTCGACCTCAAGGTCCAGCACGGTCAAGTCAGAGAGTTTCCGCTTGACTTCGATGGTGATGTCCTGCAGTTCGTTGTTAGTTTCGTACCACTCCAGGACGTTGTCGTCGTAATCGACCCAGGCGCGCAAGGTGTAGGTGCCGGTGGCGGACGGAGTCCAGCTGTAGATGTAGCCGATCGGTGCCTCCAGCCCTACGTCCTGCGACCCACCGGCGTCCTCGATGTGCACCTCGTTGAAGTTATCGTCCTCAATCCAGAGGTCCACCGTCACGTTGCTGGCGCTGCGGTATCCCAGCCCTTCGGCCTGGTCGTGGGCCACGAAGATATGAACATCCACGGGATAATCCTTGAAGGGCTGGCTGATAGTCTGGATTCCCTGCACTACCAGTTCGGCCCTGCGCTCGCGCACGTCGAGCAGCTCATGGGCGTGGAGGTCGCTCCAGAGCATGATGTTGTTCTCCTCGCCGTCAGGGTAGATTTCCGCTGCTATGTCAGTGGCGTCGAGTATCACCCGCAGGTCCCACTTACCGACGCCGTCGACCGGAACTTCCCACCCCATCGCCAGCATCGACTGGTCCTCCATATCGGTCTGCGCCGCCAGCGGCAGCCGCCACGGTTCGGTCTCATTAACCTTGGTCCATGACTGCCCCTCACAGTCGCCCCCGGGGCACTTTATGACCTCAAGGTGCATCACGACGCCGGCTGGAGCATCTGCATTGCCGTCATTCCGGATGGAGTAGTGCACTGTCGCTGTCTCGCCGGCTATCGCCATCTCGGGCTCTAACTGTAGCGTGCTGGGTCCCTGCCCAATAGGGATGAGGTCGGGATCGCTGCAGCCACCGATGCAGAAATCGAACGTCGCGCTGTTGTCTGACAGGTTGCCGGCATCGGTGTTGTTGCCATCAATGTCCAGCAGGATGGTCAGGATATAGCGCCCCTCCTCGGACGGCGTGATAACTTCGAACAGGTCGTACATCCCCTCTTCGGGCATGTCTGCCATGAAAAAGCCGACATCAAAAACGCGGGTAACGTTCAGGTTAGCGGGGCCGCTGCCACGCGGGTCGATATAGAGGCCTATAGTTATCTTGCGATCGGGATACCCGGCGGTAACATCACCGTCATTGCCGACTTCCCACTCCACGGAGATGGTCTCATCCGGCTGGTAGACGTCCCGCAGCACGTCATTGGGGTCCAGATTGACCCACAGGTCGGCAGTACCCTCCTCGGGCTCGACTATGAAAGTGTACTCGTTGTCGTTGTCGGTCTCATCACTCTCGTCGAAATCTCCGTCACACGGCCTGGGCGCGCAATAGTCGACAAAGGCAGTCGCATCCTGATCGCCGTCGGAACTGAAGTTGACATCCAGATAAACCGTCCCCGAGCCGGGCTCCAAGTCCATCGGGTCGCTCTCGACAACCATGTCAGTACCCCACTCAATGGCGATGGTCACCCCACTGGCAGTGGTGTCGCCGTCATTGACCCAGTCCACCCGCAGAGGGTGGTCGTGGCCAGCGCGGGGCGGCGTGTGCTTCTCGGGGTCGTAATCGAAGTAGTCGATGTAGAGGTTGTCGTTACCGTCCGCCCTGACCGTCGCCAGTACCGTCAGGCTGGATATCAGCAGCAGGGCCGCCATGGCTGTCGCGAGAGGTCCGTTCCCGTCCATGCAAAATCGCCTCCCGTCGCGTACTTGCCACCACTTAATAAGAGTGCCCACGACGACCTTATATTGCCCCACATGTGGGCAAGCGCATGCGATTCGAGATACAGGGTAACCCTGACTACGGAGAGGTTGTCGTCGAACTGGGGCCAGGCGAGGAGCTGCTGGCGGAGTCGGGTGCGATGTCACGCATGTCATCGCACATGGAGGCAAAATCGAAACGGCTCGGCTCGTTTCTGGGGGCCATTGTCCGCAAGCTGTTCGGCGGTGAATCCTTCATCGTCGGCCGCTTCACCCAC
>JAKUTA010000236.1 GCA_022447885.1 Candidatus Poseidoniales archaeon
TGGTTCATGCTCCCTGAGCATGACGCCACGCTGCAGTCGAACGGTTCGGCGAACGAGACGTTTTATCGCGACACGCTGAACCTGAGCCGCGGCACGATCGATGACACCTGGGTGCGCTCTGGGATGACGAACTACTCTGGAGGCAATGACAACACCAACATGAGGGTTGGATTCTCCAACAACACGGTTTACGGCGAGATGCACACCATGCTCAGGTTCGACCTTCCTGACACCGGCATGCACACCAATGCCACCATCGAGTCCGCGAAGCTCTCGATGCGGCGCACCGACAGGGAGGGTGATGCGTGGATATCGGTTCACCAGCAGTATCTCGACAACTGGTCTGAGGATGATGCGGACTGGTACACCTCGGACGGCGTCAACAACTGGACGGGTGCCGGCGGAAGGGGCGACATCGGGACCGCGCTGGACGTCATCAACGGCAACAAGACCGGCCCGACCTTCGACTTCGATGTCACCTTTGCAGTGCAGGAGTATCTCAGGGACGCGAACACCTCGGGATACCAGGGCAGCCCGGGCATCTCGTTCATTCTCCTGGGTCCGACGAGCGGCAACGACTGGGTGGAGTTCGGGAGCAGCGAGGACGGTGGCTGGACCTACCGTCCGAAGATGCTCATCACCTACAAGTGGGGAGACGGGGTAGCCCCGAATCCGACCACGGTCCTCTCACCGCTCGACGGTCAGGGTGTCTGGGTGAACAGCAGTTACAACCTGACTGGGGACACGACTCCGATGCTCAAGTGGGACACAACGGGCATCAGCAACGACGAGATCATCCTCGAGTTGGCGAACACCTCGGACTTCGACATAGGTGTCGTTCACCACCTTGAGAGTTGGGCGCAGAACTCCGGAATCAGCACGTCCGCGGGCACGTTCGCCGTACCAGCAACATGGAATCTTGAGAAGGGGCGCTACTACTACTGGCGCATCCAGGTGGTGGAGGATGGGGACATATCCGCCCATACCACGCAGAAGTTCTTCATCAGCGAGTTGAACTCGACCTATCTGGGTAACAACCAGTGGGAACTGCGCCTGCGGCACGGCAACGCCTCGTCGAGCATCGACGCTCCGTTCTGCGGTGACACCTACATCGACAGCCTGGCGACCAACGTATCCAACGACGCCGGCGAATTGTCGATCACGAGCAGCCAGTACACGCTGTTCGGTTGCGACGTCCGCAGCCATGCGCTACCTCCTGGCTTCGCGGTCACGGATGTAGAACTCAGCATGTGGTCCTCATACATCAGTGGTTCAGTACCCGCCTCGGTCTACGAATTGAATCAGCACCTGTGGCGCGAAGGCAGCGCCACGTGGGACACATACAACGGAGTCGATTCATGGGATGTGGCTGGAGCGGGAGGAAGTGATCGAGGGCAGTTGCTCGACTCCATCACGATTCCTTGCAGCGGCACCTGCCTCACCCCGACAGAGTTCGAATGGAACGTGACCGTTGCCGTGCAGAACTCGATGCGTTGGAATGTTCCGGTGGATTTCGTCATCATTGGTTCGGGCAGTGGGCAGGCTGCGATGTCTGACAAGGAGAATGCAGGCCAAACCTCTTACTATCCTGAACTCGTCATCCTGTATGCGCCCGGCTCCATGGATGTCCCGGACCCGCCCACGCCGGTCTCGCCGGTGAGCGGCGCCTGGACCATGGCCGCTGACATGATCGGGCCGAATCGGCAACCGACCTTGCACTGGAACCACTTTGGATCGATCATCGCCAACGGCTGGGTGGTCGAGATGGACACCGACTCGACGTTCATCTCCTCCAACTACACCACCGCTCGCTCGTGGTCCGAGATCAACGACTTCAACGTGACCGCCCGCACCTACACTCCCCCGAGCAACCTCTCGACAGGCAACACCTGGTACTGGCGTGTGCGCGGCTCGTCGGTGACGAACCAGTTGGGTAACTGGAGCCAGACAGCCTACTTCGAGGTGCCCAACATCAACGCGGCTTGGGAGGATGCGACCACTTCGTGGATTGAGATACGAGATTCAGACGTGTTGCCAGATCAGGGCATTCCAGAGGTTCGTGATACCTGGCTGTCCGGCGGCACGGCGATTGACAGCACGCACTACACCTCAGAGGAGTTGGTCGTGGGTCAGAATGGCAACGATGGTCCCAAGTCAGCGCTGCTGTCCATCCCATTGGAAGAACTCCCACAGCGGTCAAGTGTACGCATCGTGAAGGCAGAGTTGAGCCTGTGGGCGCTTACCGTGAACACAACGGCCGGCGGCGCCCTGCCACCGCGCATCTCTGCGCACCCAACACTGCGTGGGTGGACGGACGCCGCGAATGGCACCACGTCGAATGGCACGTGGAATTGGAGTGGAATCGCGGGTCTGGGCAGCAACGAAACTGGTGAACTGGTCGATGTTGGTGAACCGACCTCATCCAGTTGGTTCACTCTCAACGTTACCGAGATTGCTCACCTGGCGATCTCCAATGGAGATGATCGCCTCAACGTGACGCTGTTCGGCGGCTTCCGGGCAGCCGAGGCGGGGTTCTACTCCTCGGACAGCGTCTGGGTGAACAGGCGTCCATACCTCACCATCTGGTTGCGCAACGGAACTGGCACTCCCCCCGGAGCAGCCGC
>JAKUTA010000237.1 GCA_022447885.1 Candidatus Poseidoniales archaeon
CGTCGGATCCTGGACGATCAGCCCACCTCGTTCATGGCCGTGACCATCGCCGAGCGGCTCCTGCGCCAGCGGGATGTGGACCCCGAGGAGGTCGATCTCATCATCGTGGCCACGGTCACTCCGGATATGGTCTTCCCCGCGACCGCCTGTCTGGTGCAGGACCGGATCGGCGCCAGAAGAGCGTGGGGTTTCGATCTGTCGGCAGCGTGTTCGGGTTTTGTCTACGCCGTCGTCACCGGCAGTCAGTTTATCGAATCCGGGGCCCACAAGAGCGTGATGGTAATTGGCGTCGACAAAATGAGCGCCATTACCGACATGGAGGACCGCTCCACCTGCGTCCTGTTCGGGGACGGCGGCGGCGGCATCCTGCTCGAGCGCTCCGAGGATCCCGACGTAGGGATGGTCGACTTCGACCTGCATGCAGATGGCTCGATGGGCGACGACCTGTACATGAAGGGGGGAGGGAGCCTGCACCCGGCATCGCACGAGACGGTGGACAAGCGCTATCATTTCCTCCGCCAGAATGGGCGGGTGGTCTACAAGCAGGCCATTGTCAAGATGGCGGAGGTCTCTCTTGGTCTGCTCGAGAGGAATGGTCTCACTATCCAGGACCTGAAGCTGTTTATACCCCATCAGGCCAACCTTCGCATCATCAACGCGACAGCCCGACGCATGAATCTTCCGAGCGAGAAGCTGGTGGTCAACATCGATAAATTCGCCAACACCACCGCGGGTACCGTGCCTATTGCCCTTCACGAAGCCTGGGCCCAGGGAAGGCTCGAGCGGGGAGACCTGGTGCAACTGACGGCTGTGGGGGGCGGGCTCACCTGGGGTAGTCTGCTGCTGCGATGGGCGTACTAGGCCACCACGACCCGCACCAGAGCCAGCTGGTGACTTGATGACTACCCAGTCCGCGGCTGGATTCGCTTTCCTTTTTCCGGGCCAGGGCTCTCAGACTGTCGGTATGGGTCGCGATTTATACCGCGAATTCACCTCGGTCAAGGAGCGCTACGCCGAGGCGGAGGATCTTCTGGGTCTGTCGCTGACGGGGATCTGCTTCGATGGGCCCTTGGAGGTCCTGAGCCAGACATCGGTGACCCAGCCAGCAGTGTATGTCCACAGCGTCGCCGCGGCTGAAGTGCTCAGGGCTGAAGGGCTGGACCCGGCCTGCGCCGCCGGTCACAGCCTCGGCGAGTATTCCGCCCTGGTCGCCGCCGGCGCTCTCAGTTTTCGACAGGGATTGGAACTGGTGGCGGAACGGGGACGCCTTATGCAGGATGCGGGAGAGCGTCGACCGGGAAAGATGGCGGCCGTCATCGGACTCGAGGACGCCGAGGTCGAGGCGCTGTGCGCTCAGGTGGGGGGAGAGGATGGCGCTGTAGTGCCGGCGAACTTCAACGCCCCCGGTCAGGTGGTGGTGTCAGGCGAAGCTGAGGCGGTGGATGAATTCGGGTCCCAGGCGCGGCAGGCGGGCGCAAAGCGCGTGGTCGAACTGCAGGTGAGCGGCGCCTTCCACTCGCGGCTCATGGAGCCGGCGGCCAGGGAGATGACTCCCCTGCTGCGAGATGCGACCATCGAGACCGCCAGGATTCCGGTAGTGACGAATGTTAGGGCAGAGCCCGTGACCGACGGCGAAGAATTGCGCGAGCAGTTGATCAGCCAGCTCACCCAACCCGTACGTTGGACCGCATCCGTCCGGGCATTGGTAAGCACAGGGATCAGCCTAGCCGCGGAGGTGGGTCCGGGGTCAGTTCTGCGAGGACTCGCCCGGCGTATCGACCGAAATCTTCGCGTGCTCCCTGCGGGGACGGTGGACGATATAGCCGAGACGACGGAGATTTTCAGGGAACTCTCCCATGGGTAGTTTCGCGGGCAAGGCGGCTATCGTCACCGGGGGTTCTCGCGGTATCGGCAGGGCTATCGCCCTCAAGCTGGCAGCCGAGGGCGCTGACGTCGCGGTGTGTAGCCGCACCCTCGAGGCGGCAGAGCTCGTGGCTGGCGAGATAGAGCAGCTCGGGGTGCGGGCCCTCGCCCAGCGCACAGATGTGAGCGACAGCGAACAGGCGGAAGCGCTGGTGAAAGCGGTACAGCAGCGCTTTGGCCGCTTGGACATCCTGGTCAACAACGCCGGCATCACCCGGGACGGGCTGCTGATGCGGATGAAGGAGGAGGACTGGGATGCCGTTCTGACTACTAATCTCAAGGGGGCTTACACGTGCAGCAAGGCAGCCGTGCGGCCGATGATGAAGGCCCGTTGGGGGCGGATTGTCAACATCGCATCCGTAGTCGGCATCACCGGGAATGCCGGCCAGACAAACTACGCGGCGTCCAAGGCCGGACTACTGGGCTTTACCAAGAGCCTGGCGCGCGAACTGGCGTCCAGGAATATCACTGTAAATGCCGTGGCTCCGGGCCTGGTGCCCGATACCGGAATGACCGCCGACCTCGACGAAGAAATGGTGACGCGGATGCTGTCGCAGGTACCGGCGGGACGGCCTGGTACTCCTGAGGAGGTGGCGCACGCGGTGGCGTTCCTCGCTTCGGATGAGGCTGCCTATGTGACCGGCCACGTGCTCTCGGTAGACGGCGGTATGGCTATGTAGAGCCAGTGCCAGAGGGCG
>JAKUTA010000238.1 GCA_022447885.1 Candidatus Poseidoniales archaeon
ACTCACACCGCCGATTACGACAACGATGGCGACTTCGACCTGTGCCAGACCAACTTCGGTCCGAACTACCTCTGGCAGAACCAAGGCGATGGTACCTATATCCAGAGGGGGGATGATCTGCTGCAACATCCGCCAGAGAAGATTCCCATCGTCAACTGGGACTGCCACTGGCTGGACTACGATCTCGACGGGGACTGGGACCTGTGGTACGGTGCAGGGCGCATCAACACCTACGTCTGGGTGCAGAACAACTCGCTCTACCAGAACGTTGGCGATGGCGTGTTAGTCGATGTGAGCGATGCCCTCGGTCTTGGAGGGCACACCAAGACGATGGGGGCGGCGATGGCCGATTACGACAACGATGGGGACATCGACATCCTGCTCGGCGACGCAGACGGTCCCATCCGCCTGTTCGAGAACAACGCTGCGCAGGTCTCCGGCAACCACTGGCTGAAGGTCTCACTGAACGGCTCGGCGTCGAACATCAATGGCATCGGGGCGCTGGTGACGCTCGAATTCGAGGACGGCAGGACCATCCGGCAGCAATCCTACGCTGGCGATGGGTTCCTCGGGAGCGGGGACCCGGCAGTGCACTTCGGGCTTGGACAAGAGACGAGCGTGGCCGAGGTGCGCGTACTGTGGTCGACCGGACACACGCAGGTCGTCAAGGACGTCGCCGCCGACCAGACGCTCGTCGTCGATGAGCAGCTGCCACCCTCGAGCCAGATTCAGAACATCATCCTGGGATTGCTGGGGTTGGCGGGGGTAGCGCTGCTCTACCGCAACATGCAGTCTAGTTGAGCATCACGCTCATTCGTCGAGGTCGTCCTCGGATTCGGACTCCTGTTCATCCTCATCCTTGGCAGTGAGCACCAGCACGACCGCAGCGGCGATCATGCCACCGATGAGCAGCAGCATCGGGTCGAATTTGACACCGCTCTCACCCTCCGTATCGACCCCGTCGCCATCGATTGGCTCGCCGTTGCCGGCCACATCCTGTCCTGGCGTGTGCGGAGCGTTGTTGCCCGAGCCGGCGCAATCCATGTTGTTGACATCGGTCTCGGCGAAGAACACGTCACACTGCAGGTCCCTGATGTCGGTGTTGCGCAGGATCACGTCTGACAGTGTGGTGTCTCTCAGGTCATCGCGGATCGACTCCAGTTCGGGGTCGGCTTCCCACCAGTGCGAATCACCGTCACGGATGCGGCCGAACTGGTCCATGATGACCGCTTTCATCGTCTCTCCGAGCACGCCGTCGGACGGATGGTCCTCGGCCAGCATGCCGATGAGCGGGTCGATGTCGTCGATGTCCCCGTAGAGGGTCTCGAGTTCGGCGTTGGTGGCGTTGTCCGAGGAGATCTGACTGAAGTTTGTGAGGGCAGGCAGACCGAAGGCCACCCTGATGGTGTTGTAGTCAGGTACTCCGTGGTCCCTGCCGCGCTGGATGTCGATGGCGCACAGGTCGGCTCCGAGTCCTCCCGGGAAGCCGAACAGCTGGTTGCGCAGGTTGTCGCCGAAGAGCAGGTCGTTGGCCGGCTGCGTGTTGGCGGCCAAGCCACGCAGAAGCGGGTCGACGCCTCCCTCGTCGGTGACCGGCGAGGTCGTCCAGAACCCGTCCTTGAGCTTCAGGTTACCCGCAGCGATCGGCGAGCGGTCCTCCTGCAAGCGCAGCAGGTTGTCGCCGATCTGGCTGTGACCCATGCGGAAGGCGACCGTGGCGAACACGCTGCGCATCGCCGGGTCCATGCTGGCGTTGAAGCCGGAGTAGGCAGGCATCGTGATGCCGAGCGACGGCAGGAATCCATTGAAGGTGATGACACCGATCTCGGCGGCGACGATCTTGCGCGCCCTCTGGTAGATCTGCTCATCGCTCCAGTCAGGGTTGCGCGCGGCGATGTCGTCAGCCAGCCGGTTGTGCTCGCGATGGAAGATGACGTGCATCGCCAGCAGTGCGATGTGCTCGTTGGCGCGAACGTCGCCCGTGACGAACTTCTTGTCACCGCTGAAGCCGGCGAAGGACATCCCGGGCGCGGTCGCATCGTCTGGTTCGGCGAGTGGCAGCAGGTCACCTTCAGTCCAGTTGGAGACCTTGAGTCGCCCTCCTTCGAACGTGCGCAGCCAGTCAGCCCTCCCTTGTGATGAGCCGTAGGTCACTCCAGCATCGATCCAGGTGGTGATGTTGTTGGGGTGCTCACGCGGGTTGCCCTCGGACGTCCCCGTCCCCTCGAGATACACCGAGCGGAAGAACATCATTTCAGCCCACTCGACGCCATTCGGGTTCATGATCGGGTCATCGATGGGCACAGAGATGTGCGCCTGTTCGACCGCTTCCGTGGTCCTGCCATTGGAGGTGGTGGTGAAATCGATGTCGTGCGTGATGAACTGTCCCCACAGCCAGTTGTAGTCGGACAGCCCGGTCTCATCGGCTGGCCCGCTCCCAGGCGTCGCGCACACCGCGTTGCTGATCTCTCGCGGTCCCGGCCTGTTCGGCCCCGCGAGGCTCGAGATGTTGTCCCCATGCGCTGCCGGAACGGCCCGTCCGAGGATGCTGCCGGTTGAACCCCATTCCAGATGGGTCGGATTCACTCCCTCTCCGTTC
>JAKUTA010000239.1 GCA_022447885.1 Candidatus Poseidoniales archaeon
CGCAGGCGCACCGACCCACCGCATGGTACAGCTCCCCCGCATGGGCCTGCAGTCCGGTTGCTGAGGAATCGAGGGGGCCGCGATGGACGGGCACATCCTCGGTGACCTCGACGACCATGTCGATGACCGTCTCCGATCCGAAACCGCGGTGGTGGCGAACGAGATCGATGTAACGCGGCCAGTCCCAGTCAGGCCCAGGGTCCTGGTGGCTGGAGGTCCCACCGAAGTGTTCGTCCTCGACATGGCCGACGATGAAGTGCCGGTCAACCGGGATGTCGTAGGCGAAGGTCAGCCAGGCGACGAGTCTCGCCGATGAGTTGTACATCTCGTCGGAGAATCCACCCTCGACGCGGTATCCATCGTCAGGGTCGAGGTATGCAGAATGCTCGATGCCGATGCTGTTGGCATTGGCGTTGGCGTCATGATATCCGATGTCCTTGTCGGACACCTGCTGGGTGATCTCTCCCTCAGGATGATTCAGATTGGAGGAATACGGGGCGTCATGGTTGTTGATGGTGTAGTGTGCCGCCACCCCCGCGTCGCTGTTCTTGAACCAGGAGACAGCACCGGCATACGACCCCTGTGTGACGTGGATGACGATCCTGTTGATCTCGTTCGCGGTCCGGCTGGAATCCGACCATCCGTTGGTGTGCGCTTCGTCCCAGATCACCGAGGGCTTCACCGAGTCCGGCGGGACGGAATCCGATGACCGCATCTGCTGGACCGGCTCGAACCGGTTGATGTGGGAAGCAGAAGGTGTGGCGAACGGAACCGCGGCCGCGGCGAGCAGCATGAACAGGGCGAGTGCGTATGCTGGTCGCATAACGGGTTGTCACAAGCGCATCTAGATGATACCTCGCTCCGCGCAGGCAACCGTCAAGACACTCCTAGCAGTCGCCGGTTCCGAGGTGCACCGGTGGAACTGACGAACAACGCCAAGCGGATGCTCAAGGCGATGCGCGCGGACCCTGAGCGAACCTGGGACCTCGACGCCATCCTCGAAGCCACCGACTGGTCCGACCAAGCACACGTCGCCGGTGCGGGTGGAGGTCTGGATGAGGCTGGAATGGTCGTCATCGCCGAGCAGCGAACAAACCTCTGGTCACTCGGTCCCGAAGGAGCGGCTGCTGCCGAATCAGGATTGCTCGAAGCGCGCGTCTGGGACTGGTTGAGCGCACAGGATGAAGGCTCGCGCGGCATGAGGGACCTGCAGGCGAGCGAGGCTGCCTCGAAACAGGAGGCTGGCATCGCCGTCGGACTGCTCAAGGATGTCGGCGTCCCCCTCGTGAACGGCAGTTTCTCCGTGCCCGGCAACACCGCCGCCATCGAAGCGACCATCGAGATGCGCACCGAGTTCATCTCCTCCCTCGCCGAAGAGGGAACCCTCGCCGAAGCGGATCTGGACGGCGGCCTGCTCGAACACTTCCATGGCCGGAAGGGGCTGGTGGACAGCGAAGAGCACGTGGAGCGCACCTGGAGGCTGACCGCCCGCGGCATCGCCATCGACGACGAGGACCTCGAGGAGATCCTGCACGTGGCGGACATCACACCCGACCTGCTGCAAGGAGAGGAGTGGCGCACAGCCGACTTCAAGCCGTACGACGTCGACCTCCCAGCACCGACGCCTGTTGGAGGTCGAGCGCATCCGATGCAGGCGCTCATCGAGCGCATCCGCGCCATCTTCCTCGAGATGGGATTCTCGGAGATCGAGGGCGACTTCGTCCAGAGCGCCGGTTGGAACATGGACGCCCTGTTCATCCCTCAGGACCACCCCGCGCGCGAGATGCAGGACACGTTCTACCTCGACGAGCCGGAGTCGATCGACCTTGCGGCAGAGCGCGTTGCACAGTGGGCCGATGTACACGAGAGCGGCGGGGGCACCGGAAGCACCGGTTGGGGGTCAGAGTTCTCTGAGGAGACCGCACACAAGGGGCTGCTGCGCACGCACACCACGGTGAACACGATTCGCTACCTGGCCGACAGACCGAACGAACCTTGCCGCGTGTTCGGGATCGGACGGGTGTTCCGCAAGGAGAGCATCGACCGCACCCACCTGCCGGAGTTCCACCAGATCGAGGGTATCATCATGGAGCCCGAGGCGAGCCTGCCGATGCTGGTGACCACCCTCAAGACGTTCTACGAGAAGATGGGCTATCCCGAGGTCCGGGTCCGCCCCGCCTACTTCCCGTACACCGAACCGAGCATGGAGGTCGAGGTCAAGTGGCGCGGTGAATGGCTGGAGCTCGGAGGGTCAGGCATCTTCCGTCCCGAGGTCACCGAACCGCTCGGATGCAAGTGGCCGGTATGCGCCTGGGGAATGGGTCTGGAGAGACTCGCCATGCTCGTGCTCGGCCTCGACGACATCCGCCAGCTCTACCTATCCGATCTCGATTGGCTGAGTCGCCAACCGATCCTCTAGTCAGGGGTGTTCGGACGCTTGTGGGGCTGAACTAGAGGGTACCCTCTGCGCATACCCTGTGAGTCACGTGCTCAGCCCTTTGCAACCAATGCGTAGTCTCTACTCGGCCCCATTGCTCAAGGTGTTTACTCATCTTGTTGAAG
>JAKUTA010000024.1 GCA_022447885.1 Candidatus Poseidoniales archaeon
CGCGATGAGCACACCGACACGCACGCCTTCCTGCTCGCCGGCGAGAACCGCCGCCTGCTGTTCCTGCCCGACCACGACTCGTGGGAGATGACGCTCGACATCCACGGAGCCGACGACCCACGGGCGTGGTTCCGCTCGCTCCGGGCGGACATCGTGCTCCTCGACGGTACCTTCTGGTCATCCTCTGAACTGGATGGCAAGGCAGGCGAGATCGGCCATCCACCAGTGAAGGAGACGCTTGAACTGCTCGACAACCGCAGACCTGAGGACCCACAGGTCATCTTCATCCACCTCAACCACAGCAACCCGCTGCACGAGGAGAAGAGCGCTGAGTCCGCTCACCTGCGCGCGCTGGGCTGGGAGATCGGTCGCCAACCGATGACTTTCACCATCTGACATTCAGTGGAACAGCACGGAATCTTGGATAAACAGGAGCCCTTCGGGGAGGCCGTGGACATCTCCGGCGAGGTGAGCAGTGGCCTTGGCAGGGCGCACATATTCATGGCTCAGCCGCACTATCAGGAGCAGTTCAAGAAGGTGCTCGGAATCGGAGCCTGGCCGGGCACCCTGAACGTCGACCTGACCGGCGAGTCACTGGTGCGCTTCGCGGCCCTCCGGAATGCCGCGGGCATGGAATCGAAGGAACTGGATGAGCGGGTCAGGAAGGAGGCTGCGGAACTCGATGTCAGTTACATCGAAGCCCACCGAATCCATGGTTTCGAACGCGATGGACGCTCGTTCGGAGGAGCCACGGCATTCCTAGGGTACATCGCCCGCGAAGACGATGAGCAGAACCGCCTCGACTGCGCGGTCCTGATCCCAGACCTCACCCGTCACGTGGCGGTGATGGAGGTGATCGCCGCCGCATTCCTGCGCGAAGCGTTGGACCTGACGGACGGTGACAGGGTCATCGTCTCGTGCTCAGTGCCTGCATCCAGCAGCGCCTGAGCAGCAGTTTCTGCTCCATCTCGGCGGTCGCCTGCCACATCCGATGCTCTCGCTCGTCAGCATCTGCCGGTGGAGCGGAGAGCAGGTCGCCCGCCTCCACAACCCCGGAATCGAACACCGCTTGCGCATGCTCGATGGACCACAGCGTCAGCCAGCGCGCCGACGCGACGCCCAGGTCGGAGCGCGCCTCCCCAACAGCGAGTGCCTCACTGACTGCCGCTGCAGACAGGTCGCCAGCGAGGACGCGCACCACCGCCCAGGCGATTCGGCGGACCTGGTTCCACAGGAACGACTCGGCAGCGATCTCGAACCCGACCGGACGTCCCGCTTCGGACCACGGCTGACAACTCTCGACACAACGCACGGGTGAGCGCCCTTCCTCGATGCGCGCGAAGGCGGTGAAATCATGCTCCCCGATGAACAGGGACAACACCGAGTCCAACTCCTCTTCCGAGGTCCTGTTGTTCCATCCGCGCAGCGCCTCCAGACGGTAGCGGTAGGTGCGGCGCAGTGCAGGTCGCGGGTTCCAGCCCGGCTCCACCTCCATCGCCGCCCAGACCACCGACTCGTCGAGTCCGTCATTCATCACGCGGATGAAGCCATCTTCGCCGATGTCGGCCCACACGGTGGCTGGAAGTTCACAGCAGCCCACGTTCATGCGCGCGTGCACACCGGCATCCGTCCTACTCGACATGCGGACCCGCGCGGACTCTGTGGCGGTTATCCCGGGTGCGGACAGCGCGGCCTCGAGATCGCCTTGGACGGTCCGCACGTCAGGCTGCACCTGACTCCCATGGAACGAATCGCCGAGATATCCGAGCGCGAATGCGACCGTCACCACGTCAGAGGTCATCAGACCCTCTCGACTCAATCTCCGGTCAGCAGCGCCGCCGCTTCCTCGGGGGTGAATCCTAGGCCTGCGACCGCCCATCCGAGCGCCTGTGCGAGCAGGGGCTGGGCTGCAGGCGCCCTGCGGTCGAGGCGCTCGACCGCCTCGACCAGGCGTGCCGCCGCCTCGTAGAGCATGTCATTGACGTCGAGTTCCTGCAGTTCGGCCATCTTCTGCAGTCGGGAATACTCCTTGACCGCCATCGGCAGACGTCCACAGTCGAGGCAGAAGCCGGCGAAGCCGGCGACATACTCCAGATTCTCCTCATCGAGGTCCATCGCCCGCTTGTAGCCGCGCATGATGAGCGCTGCGGGAACATCCTCCTCCATGTCGATGGTCATGCGCATGAACGCAGCATCCGCCCAACCATAGTGCGCATCGGCGTTGTCGTCGTCGGCCTCGCGCACCTCGTCGAAGATCGCCATCGCAGCGACGAAATCCCCGCCGGCCATCGCTTCGGCCGCTTGCTGCATCTTCGCCTCGCTCATCTCAACCCCTCCGACTGTAGCCCGCTCCACGTCCACTCGATATCAAGCCCACGCTCGGACTTGGTCCAATCAATCCACCAGGTCGCTGAGCGTCTCCTCAGGGGCGGCTTCCTCAGCCTGCGACTGCTCGACCGCTGGCTCGTCATGGGCAACATTGGTGGTGTGGATCTGGTCGACGCGCTGCACCTGCAACTCGTTCACCAGTTTGTACACCTCCATTGGTTTCGCAACGCCGTAAAGGCAATCCTCAGGTTCAGAGGTGTCCATGTCCTGTCGCGTGCGCTGCAGCGATATCACCACGATGAACAGCCGCAGCATCTTGCGCAGGAACCCCGATTGAGTGGATGCCGCCGTGTCGACAGCGCCTCCCGTGGAAACCGAGATCGACTCATGGCGGACCCCGAAGCCACTGGCGGTGAGCATGTTCACGGTCCCGAACCCAAGAATGCGCCCGTACCACGGGATGTCGAGCTTCAGGTTGTTGATGTCCGCCAGCGGGATGTTGTGCAGCGTATGGTTGAGCATGAAGTCCTTCTTCAGGTAGATCGTCCTGTCGCTGATGGCGTAGTTGAACGAGCGGTTGTACCAGATGGTCAGGCTCAACATGATGGCGAAGTAGCCGAAACCGAGAATCAGGAACCAGGCATTGTCCCATGATGGCAGCAGCCCGGCGTACTCTGCTCCGAACCAGCCGGAGACGGTGACGATGACATCCTCGATCACGAAGATGCCCGGGGTGATGGTGATGATCAGCATCGAAGTCGTGTACCAGCCACCGCTCGATGACCAGTTCATGAATCGATTGAACCAGGTCACGATGAGCATGATGAAGACGAAACCGGCGATGCCCAACCAACCGGCGACAGAAACCAACAATTGAATGAATCCGTTGGTGTCATCTCCGAGATCCGCCCCGTCGGACCACCAGAAGAACAGGTGGACGACCAGGATCATGAAACAGAGGATGTACTTGGCTGAGAATGCCAGCATTGTCGGCTTGCATGCGTAATACGCTGTCTCAGTGGTTGTCATGTCGAACTTCTTCTTCACACTCTCGGGGTTGATCTTCCCCTGCATCTTCTCCACTACTTAACCCTCGCCCACGCCGTTCGCCTCCTACCGCTTGGACTCGGATAACTCCGTATTTAATACAATTCTAGAACGGAATCAGTGCAGCAGTCCCCAACTGTGCTCCGCGTTGCCATGGATCCATTCCCAGTCCTCGAGCGTGCGCACCCCCTGCTCATCGAGAACTGTGATGCTGTCGATCTCCAGTGGATACTCGTTGTAGGTGAAGTGGCTGGTCATGCACGCGCGCGTGGGCTGGTCGAACGTCCAGTGCGCCCGCGCAACTGCGCGCGCTAGCAGGCCGATCTGCGTGCGCCCGTTCCACACGCGCACGTGGAAGCAGGGAAGCGGATTGCCATCCTCGTCGAACTCGGGCACGCCATCTCCCGGTGCCACCTCCAGCAGTTCGACCTCGCAGCGGGCGAACTGCTCCGTCCGCTGGCGCCCTGCATCCTTCCACTGACCCTGTCCCTTGAGCGGCAGGCGAGCGAAATCGCGCGCTTTCCATGGCCGGTCATCCTTGGCGGTGAGCGTCAGTGAGGCGTGCGGGAGGAACCAGTCGAGGTAGGAGCCGTCGGAGAAGTGCAGCATCCCCCAGAACCACGGGATGGACGGTGCCTGCACGCACACCTTCTGGAAGTAGGCGGTACCCGTGACCGGCTCGCCCCCAATTTCGCCGGTACACTCGCTTCCGTGGATGCGCAGGATGTCGTAGCCCATGCCGAGGCTGAACTCGTTGTGCGAATACTCCACCCCTGATATGGCCCGGTTCCAAGGTGTCATGCGAAGGTCGAACCGTGCCGGAGCGCCGTTCGCCACCGCCGCCTCATCCGCCTCCAGTGTCAGCCAGAAATGACTGCGGTCGTCCGCGAGGCCCATCGACAGGTCATCGCTGAGCAGCGGCACCACCGCTCCGCCGCCTCCTGCAGCACCAGCCGCGGCCGCCTCGCCAGTGCTCGCACCGCCCTTCTGTGGCCACAGGGGATGCGCCGAATCGAGCGCGCAGAAGCGCGCCTCGCGCAGCACGAGCGGCTCGTGCATCCGCTCTCCGTCGTACCACCAGGAAGCGACCATCCCGGGAAAGGTGATTCCCCCGTGCTCGTCGACACGCGTCCTCCCCCCGGCATGCCAGTCGTGCCCGCTCACCCAGATGCGCTCAGTGTCCTTGGTCGACCACAGCACCATCAACTGCTGTGTCCGGCCCGGGTGGCGCGGATCGGGCAGCAGCACCAGCCACCACCACCACCACCAGGAGAGACGTTGCAGCGGCTCGAGCGTGTCCAGCCGCCACAGTGAGGACAGGTCCCCCTCGTAGTGAGCGAGGGTCGCTTTCGGATCGGTTGCCGCCACCATCGAACCAACTCAAGTCAATCGAGTTCGCGCCGCTTGAACATCGCCTGACCGATGAACAGCGCGAACACCGTGTAGAGAGTCAGCACGAACAACGACACGACCAACGAGCCGAGCGCACTGCCCTTCACCGCGCTCGGAGGCGACCAGAACACCTGTAGCGCGATGTCGGCACCGAACCCGTAGAATTCGGATACCTGGATCATCCAGATCAAGTCGGGATAGGCGAGCAGCGCGGCGCAGTTGATGATCTCGATGCCCCAGTGCGATATCGACAGATAGGTGAGCGGGAAGGTCGGGTCGACGAGCGACAGCATGGCCATCAGGAACTCCCACACACCCAATCCGATGGCGATGAAGACCCCGTACTTCGGCGAGACGAGTCCACACACGCAGAAAATCGAACCGTAAGCGAGCAGCACCATCCAAGAGGCGACCAGCACACCGAGCCAGATTGTCAGGTCCTGCCAGCGAAAGAAACCGTCGGAGGGGGCGAGCAGACCAGAGACGATGGCGCTGATGACGACCAATCCGGTGACGTAGGGCCAGGTCAAGGTGACGTATCCGAGCAGCCGATAGGTGAGCACCTCGGCGCGGGCGATGGGCTTGCCGAGCAGGTAGTGCATCGTGCCCCGCTCCATCTCGTCGCGCACCAGCCCGGTGGCGAGGAACAGCGGCAGGAAGATACCCAGCAGGAAGGTGAATCCCACCTTCCCGAAACCGAGCAGGAACGAGCGGTGCAGGGCCTCTTTCAGGAAGACGGACTCGTTCGGGTCCTCATCGACGTTCGGGTCTCCGATGATTGCGTAGACCATCCCGGTCGAGGCGTTCATCCGGTAGTAGACGTTGCATGGGTGACCGTCACCGTTGCTGTCCTTTCGGCTTGGCAGGTCGGGCGAGTTCGGGTCGCTCCAGCCCTCTCCGGTACAGTCGCCATCATCGTCGAATCCTTGGTTCGAGTTGCGGAAATCACCGTCGAAGTCGATCGGGTCCTCGTCGATCCACGCCGATGCTGGGTCGGGAGGGACCGTCGCCGGGTCGGGATGGTCGTCCGCGTTCCACGGGCTGGTCCCGTAGCGGCGTTCCTGGCCTGTCGGATAGCCGTCACCGTCCCAGTCCTCAGAGTCGCCATCATTGTCGTACGATTCGAATCCGGTGGCCATCGCCTCGGCGTAGAACATCAGCACCATCGTCACGAACAGCAGGCCGATGCCGAGCACGACCCAGGTCGAGCTCTTCGTGCGGTACTGCCGCAGGGTGAACTCGGCGATCGCGGTCGCCTTGCGGTCGAGCTTGCTCCATACCGTGTTGGTGAGTGGGCGCAGGGCCTGCGCCGCCTGCGCCTGCATCTGGCTTATTCTGCCAGCCGGCTCCTGGGCAGCCGGCTCCTGAGCAGCCGGCTCCTCGAACCGCGGCCGAACGTCAGCCAACTGCTTCTCGAGCGCGTCGGGCATCGGCGTGTCAGGAGGTGACTCCGGAATCATGAGCGACCCTCCATCAGGTATCCCAGCAACGACTCCAGATTGTCATCTGGGTTCTCGATCGCGGTCACGCGCACCCCGCTGGCGATGCAGATCGCCGGCAGCGCCTTGTGCACGCTGGAGAGATCGTTCGTCTCGATCACCAGTTCGTCCGGTTTGGGGAAGCGCACGCCGTAGACATCCCTGTGCGGCAGGAACGCGGTGCCGAGTTTGCGCGGCTCGTCGGTGCGCAGCAGGATGCGGTGCGGGTGCTGGTCGAGCAGTTCGCGGATCGCATGCAGGTTCCCCAGCGCCAACAAGCGACCGTTGTGCAGGATGATGATCTGCTCGGTGATGCGCTCGATCTCGTTGAGGATGTGGCTGCTGACGAGCACTGTCTTGCCCATCGCCCCGAGTTCCCGCACGACGTTCATCACCGTCGTGCGCGCCAACGGGTCACAACCCGCCAGCGGCTCATCGAGGATGATCAGGTCAGGGTCGTTCACCAGACTGTGGGCGATCTTCACCCGCTGGCGCATCCCCTTGCTGTACTTGCCGATCTGCTTGTTGGCGACATCCGCCAGCCCCACGAAGTCGAGCACGTGCAGCGCCCGTTCCTTCGCTTCATCCCGGGTGTAGCCGAACAGCCGTGCCAGGGTGGTGACGAAGTCGAGCCCGGTCATCCAATCGTAGAGTTGCTCGGACTCAGAGACATAGCCGACGCGGGCATACGGAGCGGGGTTCTTCCATGGATCGGTCCCGAACAGACGCACCGTCCCCTGACTCGCCTTCAGCCGCCCCACGATGAGCTTGAACAGCGTCGACTTGCCCGCCCCGTTCATTCCCAGGATTCCAGTCACGCCACCCTTCACAGCCAGGCTGACATCGTTCAGGCCGATCACCTGGCCATACACCTTGGTGACCCCCTCGAGCATCACATGCGGCGCTTCAGGGACGGGAGCCCACCCCTCATCGGTCGGCCTGCCGACCTGTGACATGTCCGGAATCATTCGCGGGTCACCTCCAGCGAGGAGACGCGCGCCGAGAGCACGTAGAGCGAGATGGCGTTCATCACCAGCAGCATCACCAGGCTCCAGACGGCGGGATGGTCGTAGGTGTGGTTCACCCCGATCATCCATTGGCCGACATGGGCGAGGTTGTCGTAGGGCGAGATCAGGTAGATGGCACTGCGGTCGAACAGCGTCGAGATGAGGAAGGCGACCAGCTTGGTGCCGAGGATGATGCCCAGGAAGGCGACGGCCGGGAAGAATTTGCCTTGGCTCACAGAGGAGAGCGCCAGCCCGATGCTGGTGTAGGTGAACACGAGCAGGAAGGCGGCGGCGAGGGCGGCGAGGAACATCCCTGAGGTATCGATGAGGTAGGACCAACCCTCACCGTTGACGAGGATCCCTCCCAGGTAATACATGCACAGCGAGAAGATGATGATCACTCCGAGGATGATTCCCACAGACAGGAATTTCATCATCGCATAGTCACGTCTGTTGATCGGTCGCGAGAAGTAGAGCGCGCTAGTTCCGTGCTGCCGGTCCTCGCTGATGATTCCCCCGATGATCAGGGCTGTCACGATGGGATAGGAGCAGGCATTGCGGAACCAGAAGGCGAGCACGTGTCCGTAGAGGTTGCCGCGGCTGATGCCGAACATCCGTTCGATCTCCTCCGCTCCGGTGATCGAGCCGAGCGCCATGAAGCCGAGATCGGCGAGCGAGGAGATGAACACGCCGAAGATGACCAGCTTGGTCATCAGCGGGTAGGGACGATGCCCCTTGGAGAACAGTCCGTAGATGTGATGGCGCAGGATCGCCCAGTTGCGCATCCAGCGTGGATTGAGCTCACCGCGCCACGGTCGGTAGATCTGGTGGAATATGGTGCCGCCAGTCGCCGACGGCGCCCCCTGAGCGACCTGAGCGCTCGCCGACTCGTCTCCCTCGCCCGAGCCGAACGCCGCCTCCAGCCTCGCTTGGCCTGTCACCTGTAGCCCAGCCTGCCCCATGTACTCGGTCTCCGTCGCCGGCGCGTCCTGAGCAGTCTCCGATGCCGGTTCAGTCTCTGGAGCAGGTGGGCGAGGGGGTGCCGCGGCGTCCGCAGGTGTCTCGCCGCCGCTGGTCTCCTTCTTCCGTTGCACCTCGGAATCGAACTCGTCGAACAGGTCGTCGATCGATGACATGTCGTCATCCATCACGCCTCACCTCCGGTGAGCGAACGGTTGGCCGGAGCGATATCGCGGCCCTTGGGGGTCTGCTTGAGCAGATCGGCTGATGTCTTGACACCGTATCCTAGTCGCTCCATGATGACGATGAACAGATCCTCCAACGAGGGTTCGTAGTCCTCCATCTTGCGCACCTGCACCTCGGCCTTGACAGCGCATTCGAGGATGAGGTCGTAGGTCGAATCGTCCACCCTCACGACCCGCATGACGCGGCCCGAGCGACGCGGTTTCAAGCCAGAATCGGAGAGAACCTGCTCCATCCGCGAAGCTCCGCCCCAGACCGATATCTCGATCTCCCGGTCGATCGCCTTGAGGTCATCGATGCGCCCTTGGGCGATGACGCGACCTTCATGGATCATCAGGATGCGGTCGCAGATGCGCTCGACATCGTCCATCAGGTGGCTGCTCATCAGGATGGAGCGTCCGCCCTGCTTGACCACCTGGAACAAGGTGTCGAGCATGAACTTCCGCGCTGACTGGTCGAGGCCGTTGGTGGGTTCATCGCAGATGACGAGTTCGGGGTCGTGGATGATTCCGCATGCCAGTTTGGTCGCCTGCATCATCCCGGTGGAGAAGGTGGATATCTCCCGGTAGCGCTGGTCGCGCAGCCCGACGTATTCCAGCACCTCGTGGGCTCGTTGCATCGCCACCTCCGGGTTCATCCCGATCAGTTCACCGCAGTAGCGGACCTGGTGGATCGCCTCGAGTCCGGGGGTCAGGCAGTCGTATTCAGGCATGTAACCGATGCGCTGGCGAATCAGGTCTCCCTGCGTCCTGACATCGTATCCGAGCACCTTTCCGTCGCCCGATGTGATCTGGATCAGGCCGAGCAACGTCTTGATGAGGGTGCTCTTGCCAGCCCCGTTCGGACCGAGCAATCCGGTCGCACCCGACTTGATGTTGATGCTGATCGCATCCAGGGCGACATGCGGACCGTAGTTCTTCGTCAGCTTGTCCGTCTCGATGATGATCTCATCGCCCACGCATACGCCTCCGGCCCTACGGGCTGGAGGCGTGATTCGGCCGAACAGCCTTCAATCATCCCCCGACTGGCTCGCAGCCGTGAATGCTGCTGAAGCGTCAACCCGGGCGCCTTCCTTGACCTTGACGGCGACTCCCTTCTGGAACGCTGCAGCCTCCCAATCCGTGCATTTCGCGACCCCATGAGCCAGGAATCCACCCGACTCGTCGGTGATCACGCATGGGAGGCCAGGCAGCAGCGCACCGGTGCTCTTCAGCACCGAGAAATGCATCACGCTACGGCCCTTGCGGACGAACTCCTCGGCACCCTCCTCGACAACGACGGTGGGCAGCCCATGTTCGATCACGATGTCCATGTCCTCGTCAGCGCCTTCTCCCGACTCACCGATCACGTGAATGGTGAAACTGGACGTGCGGTTCCGCGCATGCAGTCTGCGCGCTCCTTCGAGAGTCAGGCTCAATCCGCCATCCGACAGCCGTGGGGAGAGTACGTGCGCCCCATCGGAGGCACAGATGTTCTTCACCCGGCCGCGGCGATTCCGGACGAATGAGCATCCTGCCAGGAACTCATCCGCCACCTCCGCCTCGACATTGCACAGTGTCATCAGTTTGGCGTGCGCCGCGCACCGGTCGAGATGGTCGCAGATCGACTCGTCGCTCGGTGGTTCAGCATCGATGGAGGCATCGGCGATGCGCACGGACGGCGCCAGTTCTGCGGCGAGTTCCTCCAGAATCTCCGTCTGCGGCCGACGCGCATCCACGAACAGCGGTTGGAACCCGTCAGGATCTGAATCGGTCAGTGTTCCGAGCCACGATACCAACTCCTCGGTGTCCTGCTGCACATCGAGATCCCAGATTGATTTCGGTCCTTGCACATGCGCGAACGGGTTCAGGTCCTCGAGCGCATACGGAATGATGCCCAACGGCGTATGGACCAGCGGGAGCACGTTCGGCCAGCGCTTGAGCAGTTCCTTGACCAGCGAACCGATCGAATCCCGCCAAGGTGGCGCCCTTCCATGGATGAGCACTACCTTCCAGTCGTTGGGGCTCATGGCCTCGCCGTTGAGATCCTTGGTCGGAACTTCCCAGCGCTCGGCGATCATCTGGGCCGATATCGCCCAAGGATGTATGGTCAACCACTCAGTCCAATCGACGCCTCCAGTTCGAATCGGGGCAGAGGACCCGATCAGGCTCCCTTGCGCCTGATGGATCCCTTCATCGAACAGCCATTCGACCGCCTCCATGAGTGCGGGGTCAGCGGCGGCTCGCTCCTCCACCAGATGCCAGATCGTCCCCTCCCGGACAGCCTCACGACAGCGTGAAAGTTCACTCATGGTCACCTCCAGATTGTGCTTGGCCAACAGCCGCGTCTGGTCATCGTGGTCCATCTCCCTCACCTGAGCAGGAGTGACATCGTGGAGATGGTACGAAGCGAACGGCCATTCCGTGAGCCCTTCCAGCCTGACAGTCCTCGTCGGGGTGAGGATGCGTCCATTGCGGGCGAACAGGGCGTAGGCGGCGGAGTCGAACAGGTCGACACCGAGCGCGACCGCCACGGGGAACAGCATCGGATGGCCGCAGCCGAACAGGTGGACCGGACGTTCGATGGGAATCTCACCGCGACAGGCAAGAATCACTTCCAGCAGCTCCCGGTAGCGCCGTTTCTCCATCAGCGGGACGATGCCGCCGACAGGGTGGATGGCGAACGGATGGGCGGCCATCAACTGCGCTGACAACTCGCGCAGGTCGAGTTCCAGACCACCTTGGATGGGGCCGTTCAACAGCGTGTCTCCGGCGGCGGCGAGCGCGCCGGGTGCGCGGGCGGCCGTCTCTGTCACCGAGTGTTCCGATTGTTCGCGCGCGTCATCCGGCCTGCCGAACACGTCGAGCATGGTCGCCACATCGACCCCGATGTCCCGCTGGAATGCGACGATCTCGTCCGGCTCGACCTCGACATCGCCGTAGGCGTCCTGCTGGAAGGTGCCGGAGTCGGTCATCACGAATCCAGGATAGTCGAGCAGGTCGTGCACCCCCTTCTC
>JAKUTA010000240.1 GCA_022447885.1 Candidatus Poseidoniales archaeon
CACCGATATACTCGGGAATGTGATGCCGCTCGCCTCCGCGGGTGCGATCACCTGGGAGAGCGAGCAGGGTTCGGTCGACTTCGCCGGCATCTACACTGGCGCTGTGACCGGGACTTGGCGCATCAACGCCACCAGTGATTCCGGAGCGAGCGGCCAGGCGCTCGTCGAAGTGACCGCCGGCCAACTCGACGACATCGAGTTGGTGCCGCCGAACGGCTCGGTCCCCGCCGACCAGCCGGTCCTGCTGCAACTGCTGTGGATAGATGTGCAGGGAAACCATGTTCCAGTACGTATTCCGCTGTCCAACTGGACGGCCGAGGACGGTAACTTCCGCATGACCTCAATGGGCGTCGAATGGTTGCCACGGCGAGTGGGGAACTGGACGATCGGGGTCCACGTCGAGGATCACTGGGTGAACATCACCATCGATGTGGTGCATGGCAACGCCAGCCGTCTGCTGATCGTGTCCGATGGCGACAGCGTGTCCGCCGACGACGTGCTCGACCTGCTGCTGCAGGCGGAGGACGTTCGCGGGAACCGCTGGACAGTGGGCGGAAACTGGTCGATGATGGAGCCGGAGGCGGCTTCTTGGTTGTCCGAGGTGGAGAACGGAGCGCGGTTCGATGCGGCGATGGCGGGGGCGTGGACGGTGTCCGCGCAGCATGCCGGCGCCGAGGGAATGGTGACCGCCTTCCTGTTCATCGAGGTGTTCCCAGGTGAACTGGCACGCATCGAACTGCAGGGTCATGGTGAGCGCATCTCAGCCGATGAGTCATTCGATTTCCAGCAGAGATTCTACGACACGGATGGCAACCTGCTCACAGGCGTCATGCTCAACTGGACCTTCACACACGCCGGCCATTCCTATGACCGCACGAACGATCTCAGGTCGAGCGGCGGGGTATGGTATCCGCAGTTGGCTGGACATCATGACGTGCTCGTTGAAGCGGGAGGGGTCTTCTACCAGATCGGCATCGACGTAGACCCGGGCATGCCGCACACGATTCGTTCGCTGCAGCCGGACGGATTCGTCATCATCAGCGGCGAATTGGTGGAGTTGGTGATCAACGCCACCGATCTGGATGGCAACGACTTCGGAACCGATGTCCAATGGATGCTGCCGCGTGATTCGATCGAGTTGGAGAATGGTTCTCGCAGTGGTCACTACCTCGCCCGTGGGCTCGTCGCCGGGGAGCACACGCTCGCATTCACCACCGGCTTCGCCAACGGCGAACTACGTATCATCGTCAAACCAGGAGATCCTCATCACATCGAGATCGAGTTGTCGCACGACAGCGCTCAGACGGGAGATGTGCTCGATGTCGAGGTGCGGGTGCTCGACTACGGGGGGAACCTGCTCGCGGTGGACCCCGAACAGGTGGAGGTGACCACGAGCACCGGAAAGATAGCGCACGACACCGGCACCCATTGGCGGCTGTTGCTCGATAATCCCGGAGTCCGGCAGCGTATCAGTGCGAACTACTCCGGGGTCGGGAAAGAAGTCTTCCTCGATGTCGACGCCGACCCGCTGTTCGCCTTCGGCGCTGCGGGAGTGGCTACGACGCTCTGGGGCGCCGTGGTCGGCGCCATCCTTCTGTTCCTGCTGCTGGTCGGACTCATGCGCTCGCGCGCCCGCAGGGAGACCGCCTCGCTCGAACTGCTCTACGAGGAGGACGTGGAGCCGAAGGAGGCGGCACCGGTCGCCACGCTGGCAGCGCTTCACACGCGCCAGTTCCGCCGTCCTGCCCATTCCAAGCCCCTGCGCGATGCCCCTCTGACTGGACCTCCGATGGTAGCAACACCCGCCGCCACCTTCCAACCACACCCGCAGCATGGCTGGAACCCCTACCAGTACGCGGCTTGGATGCAGGCGCAGCAACCGCAACCCGCTCAGTCCATCGCGCCTGCTCCCTCCACTCCACAGCGCATCGACCCGCCGGCGCAGGAGTCTGCAGCACAGCAGGCGCCAACGACCCAGACCTCAGGGATGAGCTTCGACTCTTCTGCGGCGGTGCCCACCGTGGAAGTTGCGACTGCGGCTGCCGCGAGCAACGAGGACGAGGCTTGGACCGATGAGCGGATTCGCCAGTGGTGCGCGGCCCAGGGTTGGGATGAAGCGCAGATCTCCGCCTACCTCGTGCAACTCCATGCGACCACGGCTGGCAGCGTCGCTCACGAGCCGGAAGCGGAGGTTCCCGTGTCAGAGAAAGCGGAGGAGCCAGCCGTTGTTCCTGCGCAGCCCGTGCCTGACAGGCCGGCTGACGTGCGCGAATCGGGTGTCATGAAAGCGATGGACGGAACAGAACAGGGAAGCACCGGCTGGTATCTGGATGCTGAGGGGCGACCCTCATATTGGAACGTGGATGCGGCGGGCAACTGGGAGAAGGGGAAATGAGCGACATGCCACCCGGCCGACGCCATCCGCCCTTCGTCCTGTTGCTCATATCCCTGCTGTTGGCATCATCGCTGACATCCCTGCTGCCTCACGAACTCTCACCTCCGGTCAGCGCTGTCTCGGGCAGGTTCTGTGGAGGACCAGACAATGTCACCAGCA
>JAKUTA010000241.1 GCA_022447885.1 Candidatus Poseidoniales archaeon
GCTTCGGGTTGTTCCTCGGAGGTGGTTGGTCCCTGCTGGCGCGTACGATTCCCGAATCATCCTCAACTCTCCCCTCCGGCCCCTACTCGCTGGCCCTCATCCACGAACTGCACCATCTGCGGGACTCTGATGATCCGTGCTGTGCTGGCAGGGAACCCTGCTGGGAGGTCGAGGCGGTCCGCTGCGCGAGTTGTCGAACCGTCCTGCTGGCGGCGGCGCGACCGGACCTCGGACGGGCGCGCCCCGGCACAGGACTGTCAGGGAGGTTCCGCCTGTTGCTGCTCGATGGGTACCCGCTGTTCGAGGCTGATGCTGAAGACTAGTCGTCGTCCTGCTCATCAGGAGCGTCCTCACTCTGCTCCGGCTGTTTGGCAACGCGGGAGGCGAGCCCGCGAGCCGCTTCGAGCGCGGCGGCCAGATCGACCCCGCGCCCCTCCTCGTCGCCCGCATCCTCTGACGAATCCACCTCGGTGCCGCCAGGGGTTGCATCAGGATCAGCAGCATCATCGAGGGTGAGAACCTCCTCGTCTCCCTCTCCGTCCTCGGAGTCGTCGAGCAACTCCTGTTCTTCATCGCTCGGATCCTTCCAGTTACGCTCCGTATCTACCAGCCAATCTGGCAGGTCATGCCGTCCGCCACCGAGCACCGCCATCGTGGTGAACGTTGCCAGCGGAAGCACCGAGAGTGCGACCAGCAGGTCGAGGAACGAGGTCTCGGGAATCTCGATGTCGATCGGCAGCAGCGCTTCGAGGATGCGCTTCTCGACGGCGATCTGATTCCATTGCGTCATGTCCGGGTCCAACCAGTTGAACACCACACCGACCACCGTGCGGCCGACCAACCAGAGCAGCAGAACTGGGAACATCCAGTTCACCCGAGTGACATTCACGAGGAAACGGCGCAGTGCGGAGGCAGGCCCGACGAGGCGCTGGGCGTATCTGGGGTAGGCTCTGAGTATGACCGCCAGAGCGAGCAGGTAGACCAACAGGGAGAGCTCCAGCAATCGGTTCGGCACCAACCAGTCATTCGGCACCAACTTGAGGATGATGATGGGGGTGATGACCAACGCTAACTGCAGCGGGGCGGCGAGGATCTGCAGTCCACCGTGAACCTCCAGCAGGCCGCGTCCTCGCTCCCTGACCTGTTTGTTGACGATGACCATCATCTTGCCGTGAGGTGAGTTCAGCAGGTGCAGTCGGGCGCGGTCGACCAGCGACACATCGCGCAACCGTTGAGACACTCCGAGGACCGGTGCCCAGCCGCCTTTCTCAGCGACTCCCACCGGCATCCAGCCTCCGACGGCGAGGGCGAGGAAGAGCGACAGCAGTCCGTAGCCGAGGGCGGCGCCGAGGATCCACGGAATCAGGTTGACACGCAGCAGCGGCCGGTCACCCAGAATACCGCCAGGGTCGATGAAGTAGGTCACCGCGAAGGCGATTGCCGGAGCGAGCAGAACCTGTCCCGAGACCACCAACGTCAGCCAGACGCGGTCGACCAGAGTGCTGCGCTCTTCGGTCACGTTAGCCACTCGTCGTCGCGGACCCCATATGTTCTTCGCCAGAAGTCAGGCTACCGGAGGCAGAATCGAGCCATCTTGAGAATGCCGTGGGCGACCGGGATTTCCTTGGTTCTGTCGAAGACAAGAACCAATCAACCTTTTTACACCCGTTCAGGTGGGCGTGGCGCTGGTAATCATGGGAAGGCTGAATCTCGTCCTGTTCCTCTCGGTCCTGATGCTCGTCTCGTACGTTCCGCTGAGCCTGCCGACCGAGGCCGCTGGAGGTCGGTCACTGGTAGATTTCGCAGTGATGTCGATCACCGTGGGCAACGCCTCCACCCCGGCGCAGACCTGGGAACAGCCGGACGGCAGCAGCGAGGACTACATCGTCCGCAACAGGCAGGTGGAGATCACTGTCACCTTCAAGCAGGCAGGCTCGTCGAACTCCAACGCTTCATCGACCTTATGGGTGCAGATATGGCACCCTGTTGGGACGCTCGTCCAAGAGCTGCAGGTGAACCTCACAGGGGCCATCGGATCGCCCAATCAAGCATTGACCGGAGGAGAGGAACGCGTCGAGAAGGTGGTGTGGACGCCGACAGCGGCGCACAGCATCCTCGATGACAACGGTACCCTCTCGGGTGGATACATCGTCAAGGGCATCATCCATGGTCTGGTCGACGACGGCAACGACGCCAATGACGAACTGAGCGATGAGGTTCCTGTCGCCATCTGGTACGACAACATGGATCGTGGAATCTGTTCCTATAGTCCGTGCATGGGGTCGCCGGGTGGTCAAAGCATCGGTTACTACACGCCGACATTCGCATCCATCGGCTATGATGCTGCAACCGGCGACCCCGACGGACGCGGACCGTGGAGGTTGGACAATACTTCGGCCGCCGTGGGCACTTCTCACTGGCGCCATTCGAAACCGGGGCAGGACTACGAATCGATGGGTAATGACTGGCTACGTTGGGGCTGGCTCGCTCCGGTCGACGCGGGTTGCAACCCCGCGGACTATCCCGTGGCCCCCGGGTTCGGATATGGGACAC
>JAKUTA010000242.1 GCA_022447885.1 Candidatus Poseidoniales archaeon
ACCGATGGAGATGTGGTTGTGCACCAACAGTTGGCGAGCCTGCGACATGCTCGCGGCGAGGCCCTTGAAGTAGACCTGTGATTGCAGGCGGCGAGCGAGGACGTGGTCGACCGACAGTCGCAGCACGTCGTCTATCTGCGCCCCGTCACCAAGCAGCCCGCGTCGCTGCAGGGAGTGGATCAGGTCCTCCTTCTCGCGGGCGAAGTGGCCCTCGGTGGAATCAACCCTGCCAATCAACTTCATGGCATTCTGGCGCCAGCGACGCAACTTGCTGCGCGCCTTCCAGATCTCTCGGTGGCCGCCGATGCCCTTGCCGTTGCCCAGACCGTAGTTGAGGATCAACTGCTTCTCCTCGATGATGCGCTCGGATCTCCAAGGGTGTTTGGGTCCCTGCCAGCGACGCTTGGAGAATCTCGGATGTCCCATCTAGCCCACCTCAACTGTCTCCCTTCTTCTTCTTCTCCACACCGAGGGTGAGGCCGGTGCGGCCGTTGGATCTGGTCCGCTGTCCCCGCACTCGTGCACCACTGGCGTGCCTGACGCCCCGGTAACTCTTGGCGGCGCGCATGCGATCGATGTCCTCTTTCTGGGTCATTGTGACCTCCTGGGAGAACAGATGCAACTCCTCGCCTGTGGCGAAGTCCCGCTGCCGGTTGAGCATCCAATTCGGAACCGTCTCAGGATGAGCTACGAGCGCTTCCTCGAGCGCCTCCACCTCCTCATCGGTCAGGTGACCACCGAGCTTGTCCCGCGGGATGCTGGCATTGTCACACAGCGAGACGGCGGTCCGCATGCCGACGCCCTTGATGCCGGTGAGACCCATCGCTATCTGGCGCAATCCGTCGACGTCTGAGTTGGCGAGTCGCAGTTTGTGCTTGAAATCAGCACCGAGTTCAACATCGTCTGCTCGTGCCATGTTCGGTTCCCCCGAGTTCACCGGTCACCCGGTGGCTGACTGGGCCAGCGGCCCTCGGACCTGACCTCCCTATTTAACTCGCATGATGAATCCCTGAAGCCCGCCATAGGCGGGATTTTCGTCCACTCCGGTTTTCGAGAGTGCTCCCCTGTGTATTGAGGCGACTCACCGGGATGTGCTCCCATCCGGCTCGACGCAGACGAACCAGTTGATGCCATCGTCTGTGGGCAGGTCGACGAGGAATCCACGCCGACCGCGCGGATAGATGCGCATCGCCCGGTCGAGTTCCCGCTGGATGTTAGGCTGCTCGTCCGGGTCGAGCGAACAACGCAAGGTCAACTTCGACAGGTACGCCGAGCGGATGGTCACGAGCAGCGAATCGATGTTCGCCACGGTCGGAGGGCGCTTCACCCGACCGGCCACCTTGCCCGTGCTGGCTACGAACGCGTCCACCTCGGGATCATGCATGCGCGGCTCGGCAGAGGAGAGCAGCAGCGGTCGGCGGCCTTCCGAGCGCAGCCAGCGGTGCTCGGATTTGCGCGGCAGGGCGCGCTCGATCCACTCGTCGTGCAGGCCGGCGGCCACCAGCGCGGTGTCGACGATGGTGAGCCATTCACCCTCTCTGGGTGGCGCGCCGATCTCTGCAACGGGGCAGTCACTCGACCCACCCAGACAGTAGACCTCGCCGTTGGCGAGCAGCCGTAGGATGCGCGCATCACAACGCGGGTCGGCGGCGGAGCCGAACCAGACGGTCAGCCGGTCGATGCGACCGTGTCCGGTGGAGACCCATTCCCAGGTGAGCGGAGCGTCTGGCCAGCTGGAGTGCAGCAACTGCTCCACCTCCAGCATATGCTCCTCAGAGAGCCGCGGCGAGAGGTCGATGATCAACCCCGGCCCGGCTGGGCCCTCGGCCAGATATGGCGACCAGACGGACAACAATCTGGAGAGAGGAGGCTCCATCTCATCCAGGGAATGTCGCTGCGCATCCCGCGGACGTGCTGGGTCGACGTGCAGCACGGAGATGATGCGCCCGTTGGCGCGCACGGAGGCGATCGCTGCGGCAGCGTCGAGCCCGTCGCCGACGAGGACGTTGCTGTCATCCACCCACGTGTCGCCGTGCACGTCGGCGATGCGCCGCCCGTTGGCCGCTGCCAGCAAGGCGGCATCGGAATCGATCTCGATGCCGATGCCCGGGCGGCGTAGACGGGCGCAGTAGGCGAACAACTGCATTCCGGACCCGCACGCCGGGTCGAGCACCTTGCCCTCGGCGAGCCGGCGCTCCGCCAGCTGCTCAGCGCGCATCAGGCAGATCGGCCACGGTGTCGACAGACGGCGCATGTCGGCGGTGAGGTGCAGCGGGGGTGGATTGCTGGAGGACATGGCGCGGAGGCTATCCTCCGGGGGATTGTCGAGCGGGGCGACCACCTCGGCATGACCGTAGAGGTCGGGCGAGAGTGCGATGGGAGTGGGGCTTGACAACATGGTGCGACCTCTACAGGATGGCGGTGGGTGATTTGCACTTTTCGCTTCGATGGCCTCGACTAGAGGTAGAGTTCATTGATGCTCAACTCGAACAACAGCCACTGGTTGTTCGCCGGTTCTCGGTCTGGACGGTCCTTGTAGGC
>JAKUTA010000243.1 GCA_022447885.1 Candidatus Poseidoniales archaeon
CGATTTCAACTTGCCCGACCGGGGCATGATCAACGTGCGTGACCTGCGCATCGCCTGGGAGATGCTCGGCTACTCTGAGGACTCTGAGGAGTGATGTCCCGGGGCCTCCGCCGTGGGGCGGTGAACGCTCTCAGGACGGTGGAGGTGGCGGCAGATGTCCGATATCGAGCCCTGCGGCGGGCTTGGTCGCCTGCGTCTCGAGCATGGGCATCAGTTCTGCAGGTCGTTCACCCTTCGCCGTGCCGGCGCCGCGGCCAGCATTTGAGAAGCGGGAGTGCAGCAGCACTGGAAGCATGACGAGTCCTGCGATGAGTCCGCAGCAGAACAGGGCGACGGTGTAGTTGGGGATGACTATCCTCTCCTCGCTCATCACGGTGATGTCGACGGCGAAATCTCGGTTCGGAGCGGGGGTGTCACTGTCCCTGGCGTTGTCCCAGCCATCGATGACGAGGTACATCCACTGCTGCTCAGCCGGATTGAACAGTGAGGAGGTCGTCTCATCGTGATCGAGGCTGACGGTGAAGTCGATCGCTCTGCGAGATTCGTAGGCATGCACGTCCCTGTAGGGCATCCACGCACCGATCGCGCGCCACTCCGGGGGAATCATGTCGAACAACTCACGACCCTCCCACATGCGCATCTCGTAGTCACCTCGGTAGCGACCCCAGTCGAACTGGTGCAGCAGGTAGACATCGACGAGCGGCGCATCGAGGTAGGAACTCTGGTTGAGCGAACTGACGACGACGCAGAAGGTGTAGCGGTAGCCGACAGTCAGGTTGAGTCGAAGCCCTCCAGCGGTGTCGTTGCCGACGATCATGCTGGTATGGAAACTCTGTCGCATCGCATCGAGTGAAGAGTCGTTGTAGATGCCATCTCCAGTCTGTTGGAAATATCCTCCCCCGAATTCATCGAATTCCCCATCCCCATCGACCCACTCTGGGTCCCCACCTGAGAGGTTGAACGAACTGACCTCCTTGTGCCACTCCGCCCTGTCACTGCTCAGGGTGCAGTCGCTGGCTGCCGCCGCTCCAGGCGCCAGTTGCGTGCCCAGAGGTTGCAGGAGTGACCCAGCCAGAGGCAGCAGGAGCAGCGCCAGCGGCAGCAGCACCGTCAATCGCGCCATCGAGCGTCTTGTCGGGATGGTCGTCAGCCTCACCTCAGCGCTTGCGCGAGGTGACCGGACGCACATAACCCGATTGCTTGCTGCGTCGGTCGTCTTTGGTGAGGTGTGCTGGCTGCGGAGGTGGCTCGTGATGGTCCATTCCAAGCACTCCGCCCTCCGTGATGACCTGTGAGACATCGTAGGCTGCCGCCGCCTCCTCCGCTTCGATCTCGACCTCGGTGGGCTGGCGCATCACCAGCCAGCCGAGGAACAGGACGAGGATCAGCAGCACACCGAGCAGCATACCACCACCCTCAGCCTTCGGGAGCAGAGAGTCGATGCTGAAATCTGCGAGCGAATCGTCCTTATCATCCGGGTCGCGAACCTTCAGTGGGTAGCCGCGCTGGGTGCAGACGTCGATGCGGGTGCACACCTGGAGCACGACGTATATGTCTCCCATCTCGGTCCAGTTCACTCGCAGGTATCCCTGATTGGTCTGCTGCTGCCAGTCGTTGCGAGTGTCTCCGTCTCCGTCGGTGTCCACGCGGTCGTCTGAATCCCAGTTGTAGACCAGCGCATCGGGGCCGATGATCGAGTCAAGGCCGCTGTTGCGGTCGTTGTCGAGGATACCGTCGCCGTCGGCGTCCACGTTGACATCATCGTCCCACCATGCCTGGATGTCATAGTTGGTGTCGTGGTCGAGGGCGACGCCGACCAGCAGGTGTGAGCCCACGGCGTAGACCACTTCTTCGAACAGGTAGGTGGTCAGGATCTCCGGAGTCTGGGCGACGTAGACCTTGCGGGTCGTCTGGTTGGTGTCGCCGGTGCCGAATCCGTCCCTGAGCGTGAGTGTCACGGTGTAGATCCCCGGTGTCTCGAACGCGTGCCATGCATGCGGTGTGTTGAGCAGCGGCGAGCCGTCACCGAAGTCCCAGGTGTACTCGACGATGCCGTTCCAGTTCGGGTCAGTCTCCTCCAGCGGGACGAACCCTCCATCGAAGGCTGCGTCGCCGTCTCGGCTGCCCGTCGAGTTGAATCGCAGCCAATTACCTGGAGCGACGAAGATACCACCATCGTCGGTGAACACGTGACGCCAGGTGAACAGGCTCTCATCCGCGCTCGGGCCGAGAATCGCCTCTCCTGTGTTCACGTCCCTCGCCTCGTAGATCGTCATCTGCGGTTCGGGCAGAGGGTTGGAGATCTGGAACGTGTACTGTTTGAGCAGTGAGGACAGCCCCCGCTCATCTATCACCACCAGTTGCACTGTGATGGTGCCAGGCTCGACGAAGGTGTGGATGACCGATGTCTGGTTGACGATGGTCGTGTTCATGTCGGAGAGCGTCCAGATCGTGGTCATCAGACCAGAGACTCCGTCGGGGTCGAATGAGGAGCTGCGGAAGTCGTAGACCGTGTTCGTGTCACCATCATCCGGTCT
>JAKUTA010000244.1 GCA_022447885.1 Candidatus Poseidoniales archaeon
CTCGTCAAGGACGCGGACCATCCGAATGCAGCGGCGTGCTTCGCGGGCTGGCTTGCTTCAGATGAAGGTAAGAACTCGTTCGAGTCTGTCGAGTTCAAGGCCAATGACTTCCCGCCGGCAGGCGTTCCTGACGGCGCAGACTTCGTGTTCGTTGATTCAGCGCAAGACGCCGAGGTCGCCAATGCGGCTGGCAAGAAGATCCAGGAGATCATCGCACCAGACTTCCAGTAATCGCACCGAGCCAATGTGTGTGAAGGGATGGGGGCGTTGGGAGACGTCCCCATCCCGCACGTGGGAGTGAGCGGCCACATGATCACTGTCGAAAATCTCGTGAAAGAGTTCTCGGTGGCGGGCGGGATAAAGGTGGCGGTCGATGACATCTCGTTTGAGTTGGAAGTCGGGGAGTTCTTCACGCTCCTGGGCCCCAGTGGATGCGGCAAGACCACGACGCTGCGGTCGATTGCCGGTCTAGAGAAGCCAACGGCTGGTGTGATCTCGATCGATGGCCGCATGGTCTTTGACCATCGGGTTCTGGTGCCAGCCAACAAACGCGGGCTCGGCATGGTGTTTCAGAGTTACGCCGTGTGGCCGCACATGACCGTGTACGACAACGTGGCCTTTCCTCTCCAGGTGGCCGATGAGCGGCTTCGGCGATCCGAGATGAAGACGCTGGTCAATGAGGCACTCGAGTTGGTCGACCTGGGTGGTCTCGGAGATAGGGCGGCGACCATGCTGTCCGGGGGCCAGCAGCAACGCCTCTCGCTCGCGAGGGCACTGGTTGCGAAGCCAAAGTTGCTTCTGTTGGATGAGCCACTGTCGAATCTCGATGCCAAGCTCCGTGACCGAATGCGGTCGGAACTACGGGTGATCCAGAAGCAAATCGGCATCACGACGCTGTTCGTCACTCACGACCAGGTGGAAGCGCTATCGATGTCGGACCGAGTTGCGGTCATGAACTCGGGCAGGCTCGAGCAAGTCGGTAATCCGCAGGAGGTGTACCACGATCCGGTGTCTGCTTTTGTCGCCGACTTCATTGGTGGGGCCAACATGTTCGAGGGAATCGTCGAGGCGATCGAGCCCGATGGTTCGGCGGTCCTGAGGACCGACATCGGGAAGATCTTGGGGCGCGGGTTGCCGGGGTTGGCTGTTGGTCACGCCGCCGTCGCCTCCATCCACCTCGAAGACGTGGTCCTCACCCCGGACGCTGCCACCGAGGTCGATCGGTCCAACGTGTTTGATGGAATGGTCAGCCTGGGGTTGTTCAACGGACCTTCGGTGGTCTATCGGGTGAGCGTCGGAGATCACGTGGTTGAGGCGCAGGTTGGCGGGCACGACACATTCGAGATCAACGCGTCTGTAGCTGTCGTATTCCCGAAACGACATATACGGATCCTTCCTCGAGGTGAGGCAGAGCGCTCCGCCGTCGACGATGCCGAAATGGCGTGACTGTCACCGACGCGCCAACCGGAATGGTCGATCCGGAACCTGAGAGGCGGCGCCGGTTCCGGATAACAGGCCGCAGTCTCTACATCGCCGGCACGGTTGGCTTGGTCATCTACCTCGTCACCGGACCTCTCGCTGTGCTGCTGTTCAGCAGCTTCAAACGGACCGAGGGCAATCTGCCGTTCGAGGCCGCGGCGCCATACTCCCTCGAGAACTACGCCGATGTGTTCATGTCATCGTCGACCTACGCGACGTTGTGGAACACAGGAGTTTATGCAGCTGGTGCCCTGATCTTGAGTTTTGGGATAGCGATCTCGCTCGCGTGGCTGGTCGAACGTACCGATGTCCCGCTGCGAAACACCATCTACACATTGATAATCGCGTCGCTCGGAATTCCTGCAATCATCGCAGGTGTTTCGTGGGGTCTGCTTGGCAACCCTCGGATCGGGGTGGTTAACGTATTCCTTCGGTGGCTCTTCCACCTGGACGGCCGAGAAGGTCCGTTTGGCATCTTTTCCATGCGCGGAATGATCGCGGTTCAGGCGATGACGATGGTTCCTGTGACTTTCCTTCTCATCACCGGCGCGTTTCGAGCCATGGATTCCTCGCTGGAAGAGGCCGCGACCGTCTCCGGGGCGAGTTTCAGACAGACAATTCAGAAGATCTCACTACCCGTGTTGGCCCCGGCCTTATTTTCTGCGTTCGTCTATCAAATAGTCACGGTGGTCGAGTCACTCGACATCCCCCTGGTTATCGGACTTCGTGGCGGCATCCCGGTGCTGAGCACGAGGGTGTACCTGGAACTCCGCCCCGTGGGTGGGCTCCCCAACTACGGCATGGCGAGCACGTTCAGCATCTTGATGTTGTTGTTGGCGCTCGGTCCGCTGCTCTATTACAACCGGCTGATCGCGCGAGCGGATCGGTTCGGGACGGTGACAGGCAAGTCCTATCGGCACAAGCGTTACGAACTGGGAAAGGCAAAGCCGTTCGTCCTCCTCGCGGCATTCGGGTACTAGTTCGTCGCTCTGAACCTGCCGCTGTTCATCCATGTTTGGACCAGCCTGATC
>JAKUTA010000245.1 GCA_022447885.1 Candidatus Poseidoniales archaeon
GCTTCGTGGCCATCAACTGCAACTCCGCCAACCCGGCGTACGATTCCGACTCCGCCTCCAACACCCGCCGCGCCTGTGAAGCAGGGGTGGCATACCCCTTCCTAATCGACACCGACCAGTCAGTCTCCGCCGAATGGGGCGCCGAGCGCACGCCTGAGTTCTACATCCTCGACGGGGGTGGAACCGTTGTCTATCGCGGACGCTACGACGATTCGCCGACGAACCCGCAGCAGGCGACTACCAGCGACCTGATGGACGCGCTCGAGGAGTACGTTGCGGGCGGAGAGGTGACCCGCTCGCGCACCGAGTCGATCGGCTGCTCAGTCAAGTGGGTGTGAAACTCACAGAGCGGATCATCAGTATTGCTCGATGACCAGCGTCGTGTGCGTCTCGACGACCGACGCTTCCGGTGCGGTCAGCCAGATGCGGTCGAGCAGTTCCCTGAGTGATTGAGTATCATCAACGGCGACGACGAGCAGCAGGTCGCAGTCGAGCCCGCCTCCCACCTCGTAGCAGGTGAGCACACCACCCCAGGTGGCGATCTCTCCGGCGAGCGTACCGACCTCGGTTCCCGGCCCGAGTTTGATGCGCACGCGCGCCGACAGCCCGATTCCTCTCTCGATGATCGTGTAGCGCTGGATGGTCCCCTCCTCGAGTTTGCGCATGCGGGTGTGCACGGTACGCTCGGACACACCGACTTCCCCTGCGAGGTTGACATAGGACATACGTCCGTTCTCTCGCAGTCTGTTCAGCAGCGCGCGGTCAGTCTCGTCTACACCCATGTTTCATCTCCTCCACGTATCCTATTTCAAACCTGTTCTCATCCGGTCTACATCAACATCAGTGCAGTTTAGCCCCCGATACCGGTAAAACCTCCACGAATCATGTAATATATCCTCATTGAGCGAATCAAAGGCCAGCCTTGCGGAACACCGGTGTTTGAGCTCACCGAATGAAACTGAAGATGTCGGAAATAATTCCACATGGTTCATATGAGCCGGATTGGTCGAAGCGCCTGATGGTGTCAGCGCAGAAGGCTCAGGGTCAACTGCGCGTCCAGGAGTTCCTCGACGACATCGCCGACCTCTGCGTGTGCAAGGATCATCTCACGTGGTACAACGTCGATGTTGCCACCCTGCTCGAAGGCTGTTCCATCCACGGGCACACCACCAATCCCAGAGATGGCTCGGCGATCCTGTTCCTCGACTCAAGTGTCGTTGCCTGCCATCCTCAGACCGGAAGATTGCAGCACTACCCGAAGAGCATGGTGCACTGCTTCATCGACGACCACAGACGTGGAGAGGAGGCCGCCCCAGATGGCGCGGTGTTCTCCGTGGAATTGTTCTCGATATCCCCGCGCGAGGAGGAACTGTGTTTCATTCTAGAGTGTCACCAAGAACACGAGATTCCCGCTGCCCAACGCGAGGCGGCACGCTGGCTCGGCTGGCTGAATGGCTGAGGTGGCCGCCACAACGTCGAATGACCCCGACGAGCAGTTCACTCTGAGTGGAAGGCGATGGCGAGCGGCGACATCACCGACTTGCGGGCGCGGCAAGTGCTGGACAGCCGCGGTGTTCCTACCATCGAAGTCGAGTGCAGCCTGTCGGGCGGAGCTGGCGGCAGGGCGATCGTGCCGAGTGGCGCTTCGACCGGCCAGCATGAGGCCCTGGAACTGCGCGACGGCGATGAGTCACTCTTCAGCGGCAAAGGGGTTCTGGGTGCGGTCGCCAACGTCAACGTCCAGATCCGCGACGCGCTCGTCGGCATGCAGGTGGCTGACCAGCAGCAGGTAGATCAGGTCCTGCTCGAACTTGACGGGACCCCGAACAAGTCCAATCTCGGCGCCAACGCCATGCTCGGTGCCTCGCTCGCCTGCCTGCACGCGGCAGCGGCGCATGCCGAACAACCTCTCTGGCGACATATCTCCGGAGGCGGTCAGACGAGCATCCCGGTCCCGCAGATGAACATCCTCAACGGGGGGGCACACGCCGCCAGCAACGTCGACGTGCAGGAATTCATGGTCGTCCCCCACGGATTCGATGACTATGCCACCGCCCTGCGCGCCGGAGTCGAATGCTACCACGCGCTCAAGGCCGAACTCAAGCGAGACGGTCTGCTCGGTGGACTGGGGGACGAGGGTGGCTTCGCCCCAAACCTGCCGAGCAACGAGGACGGGCTGCGCTACGTGCTGCGCGCCATCGAAGCAGCCGGATACTCGAGCGACCAGGTGGGCATCGCACTCGATGTCGCCGCGACTGAATTCCAGCGTGGAGAACACTACCATTTCGAAGGGAACGACCAGTCAGCCGAGCAGTTGGGCGAGATCTACAGCGGGTGGCTCGACGAATACCCGATCATCTCGATAGAGGATGCGTTCGGAGAAGACGATTGGGCGGCCTGGGCGAAGTTCACCAAGAGAGAGGGAGAGCGTGTGCAGGTGGTCGGCGACGACATCTACGTCACCCCGCTCACGCGCCTAGAGCGCGGCATCAGCGAGG
>JAKUTA010000246.1 GCA_022447885.1 Candidatus Poseidoniales archaeon
ACGCCGAGGTTTCCGGTCCCGACCATCTCGAACATCTGGCTCTCGAGCACGGCGCCGACCATCGTCTCGTTGAGCCATATGCGAGTCAACTGCAGCGTGATGACCATGTTCGTGTCGCCGGCGATCTCGTTGATGACCAGCGTGCCAGTCCCGAGTTCGTTGTGTTCGAGCACCCCGGCTGTGCGCTTCTGCCAACCTTGGCCGGCGAAGTCGAGTTCGTAACTCTCCGAATCGCTTCCGTTGGCGATCGTGTGCTCCAACTCCCACTGCGTGGCGACCGTGATCTCGTGGTCGGCCAAGGGCTGGTTCCACAGAGTCGCCACGACTGTCCGGGACGCGTATGGGGCCGAACTCTGATTCATCCAGACCTCGATGTCGATGGAATCGGCGAACGAGATGTCGGTTGGGACGAGCACACGGTAGTGAGTGGAGTCGATCGGGTCGAGAGAGTTGTTCTCGTCACCCCAGAGGTAGGTCCAGGAACCTAGAGCCGTGCCGTTCGCGTCGGAGTGGGTGACGTTCACCAACCAATCGCTCGGGTCCGGAGCTGAACTGAATTCGATGACGTAGGCATGCTCAGCATGGTCATCACCGTCAGCGTCAACCCAATCCACGTGGATGGAGATGTCAGGCGGCGGTCCCCCCTGTGCAACCACGAGAGGGCCTGCGCTGAGGCCGAGCATCAGCAGAAGAACAAGCGTCGGCAGAAGTCGATATGATTCTCTCACCATGGAGGTTGATGAGTTCGGTTCCCTCATCAATCCTCTGTCCCCGCGCCAGTGGTTGCATCACGGGGGGTGAACAGAGTTTCACCTTGCACCGCATCAGAACAGGGGCTCTTCGTAGTCGTCCTCGTTGCGATTCCAGACGTCGGAGGGGATGTCCTCGTAGACATCGGCGAACGGGTCCACCTCTTTCTCATCCTCAGCTTCGAGATACTTGCGCGCCTTGTGCGCCAGTTCCGCCTTGAACTTCCAGTAGTGGATACGCCATTCGCGGCCGTCCCAGAGGGTCGTCTCCTCCGATTCGGTTGTGAGCAGGTCGTAATCCTGGAACATGTAGAACAGGTTGCGGTCGGTCGGCTCGAGCGCATTGTCGATGATGCGGTCGTAGTAGCCGAAGAAACCGAGCGCGTGCTCAGCCATTCCCTCAGCCACGATCGGTTCCATCTCCTTGTCGATGTGGCGACGAATCGCCTCTGTAAGTTCTGCCAATGACATTCCCATGTGTGTTCACTCCGTCGGTTCCGGTAGATGTCGCAGCGATGTCCCCCGCATCACTTACACCATTCATTCTGTTGCCCGCAATATATGAACAATGTGGAGAAAACGACCCCTTTTCACCCCCCAAGTCCCCGAGCGAACGATTATGCCGGACGGGTGGGAGAGGCGGACGGTCGTGCACGGATGGAGTCAATGGAGGGCAATTTCCTCGGACTCGCGGATGTGGACGGACCGGGTGATGTGGCCATACTTCCGGTTCCCTACGAACTGACGACCTCCTACGGCGAGGGCACGGTTGACGGACCACAGGCATGCATCGCGGCTTCCTCCCAGGTGGAGTTGTACGACCCGCTGCTTCCTGAGGACCTGCCAGCCGGATTCCGCTTGCACACCGCGCCCGCGTGGGATGGGGAGGGTGATTCCCTCGCCGAGCAACTCGCCAATGTGCAGGCCTACCTCTCCTACTATCTCGACGGCTCCTGCTTCCCGGTCGTTCTGGGGGGAGAGCACGGACTGCTGCCGGCGGAGATGCGGGCATTGCGAGCGCACCCGGAGTTCGCAGGTGGCGAAGGAGGAGACGGTGAAGGGAACCTGAGCCGGCTCACGCTGGTGCAGATCGATGCGCACGCTGACCTCAGGGATGAGATGAATGGCGAGCGGGCGAGCCACGCGTGCGCAGCACGGCGAGCGCTCGACGAAGGGGTGGGCGGCATCATCCAGATCGGAGTCAGGGCGGTCAGCCGCGAGGAGGCGTTGTTCCTTGCAGAGGATGGAAGGGTCGAATGCTTCCCGGCGAGAGACCTGCTCTCCGCCTGCTCGGGGGAACAGGGTTGGAGCCTGCTGATGGCGAGAATCGCTGATATCGATGGGCCGGCATGGCTCACGCTCGACATCGACGGGCTCGACGGTGGACTGGTGCCGAACACCGGGACCCCGGTTCCCGGCGGCCTGCACTACTGGCAGGCGGTCGAACTGATCGAAGCGCTGTTCGCCAATCCAGATTGTCGGGTTCTCGGGGCGGACGTGGTCGAGATCGTGCCCGGCAAAGAGGGACCGTTGACCGAGTTCACGGCGGCGATGCTGGCGACGAAGGTGATCGCGGCACACCTCGCCACCCTGCTGGAACAGCGAGACAAGCAGGAGGTGGAGACGTGAACGGACCACGAGGGCAGCACGTCTGCCTGGATTACCTCGGATGGCAATGGCCAGATGAGGAAGGCGTCGACGGGGCGGCGTGGATGCTCGAGGTACTTCGGAAAGGGGTGAGGCTGGCGG
>JAKUTA010000247.1 GCA_022447885.1 Candidatus Poseidoniales archaeon
GGGTCAGGTTGTAGGCGGTGCCGTTGGCCAATCCGGACTCCCACTCGTGGTCTGCCTCCCAGTCGCCGATGCCGCCCTCAGAACCGCCGTCGCCCCAATCCCAGTCGAACGAGAGGTAATCGTCGGGCACGTTGTCGCTCGTCAGATGCCCGCTGAACATCACCCGCTGCTCCGTCAGGATATCGATGCTGGCGACCACCTCCTGCCCATCCACGCTGATCTTCACGGTGGGGTCCGAGTCGTCGGTCACGTTCACGCTCCACGTCTGCGCGATGCTCTCGGTTCCACCCACATCGGTCACCTGCAAGGTGACGTTGTATTCGCCGACCTGAGTGTAGGCGCGGTTGGGTGTCTTCAGCCATGATTGTCCTCCGTCATCGAAGTCCCACAGATAGCCCGTGGGGGAGTTGTTGTGCGAGTATGTCATGTTGTCAGCGGACAGGCCCCAGATGTCGTAGCCGTTGCCGTTGAACTGGATGGGCAGCCACGTCTGCGAGACGTTCGAGGAGAGGGTACCCGTGGCCACGGGGGCCATGTTGTACAACGTGGTTGGGAGCGTGAGCACGGCCGCTCCTTGGATCGGTGCGCCGAGTTGGTCGTAGAGCACTGCGTAAAGCTCCCAGTCGTCATCCCAGGGTGGGGTCCACCAGACGGAGGTGGTCACCGGCATTCCCTGACCGGCGCCCACCTGTGTGTGGATGGTGTCGTGTAGCACGTTGTCGGCGAACGCCTGCACCTCGATGTCCAGCAACTCCCAGAAGGCGGTCGAGTTGACCCGCAGGCTCAACTCGAGAGTGTCGTCGAGACCGTCGAGGTCGCGGTCGAGCTGCCGCGTTCCGTTGATGTTCAGCGTGGCAGGCTGGGTGATCAGCGAGGCGTAGATGTCGATGGTCGCTGACGGGTAGGTTCCCGTGCCGCCGGGGAAGCCGCAGTTTGGAAAGTTGTAGTCGCAGTCATCGACCATACTCTCGTACCACACGATGACGTATGCCTCGTCGCTGATGTTGCCGAACCCGGGCACCAACCCGGTCGCCATGCCGGCGTTGAACACCAGTTCCTCGGCCACCCACGTACCCGAAGCCACGTCCTTGTAGAGCAGACGACCTCCGAAGTCGATCTCGGACGCCTGGACCATCACGTTGAGCGGTGCCCCGGTTCCTTGGATGAACTTGTACGCCCTGACTCCCCAGCCCCACAGGTCGTCTCCCAGACGCGACCAGGTGCTGCCCCAGGCGCCGTTGTAGTCGGTGATCTGCAGGGTGCAGAACTGCCCCCCGCCACAGCCGGTGTACATGTCGATGTTATCCAGCCCGAACGGATTCTGGCTGGAGTCGAGCAGCGTGGCGATGGTGAAATTGGCGAAGATGTCATCCATCGTACTGCCGATGTTGCCCGGAGATCCTGGAACCGGATTACGGGCGAGGTTCTCGATTCCCGCGCCTCCGGTGGCGGTGTCGGCAACCAGCGCCCTGATCGCCTGCCCGCCCCCGAGTTTGGAGGCGAGGTAGAGCATGAACAGGAAGCCGGCGCCGTAGTCGGCTAGCGACTGGTTCCACCAGCGTACGGAGATGTGCGGCGCCTGCGCCCATGCGTTCGCATGGCTGATGACGGCACCGGTGGCACCGAAGCAGAGGTAGGCGGCCATGTCCGCGTTGCCCTCGTCAATCCAGGCGTACTCGAACGGGTCGCGGGCGTTGTGCAGCAGGTGCTGGAACTCGTGTGCCAGAATGGTGTTGCCCCAGCCCAGGTCAGCCACATCGACGTACAGCGCCTCGCGCTGGCCGGACAGCCCGGGTGAGAAGTAGCCACCAGTGCCGCCACCCCCGTCGATGTTGTAGATGATGATCTCGATCTGGCAGTTGTTGTCCACATCAGGGGCGGTCCCGAAGTACTGCGTGTCCACCGGGTAGACGGTGGAATCCCAGGTCGAGGCGAAGTTGTTCAACGTCGATGAGGGGATAGTCTGTGAATCCTCGACCAGGAACGCGGCCGTTGACGTCACCTTCTCGACCGTGACTGCTATCTGTCCCCCGCTGATGGGCACGGTGAGGGACTGTCCTTGCTGATAGGGGACGCAATGGTTGCTCCTGCTGGACATCGGCGCGACATTCTCCGGGGCGAACGGGAGGAACAGGTCCGGATAGCCGGCATCAGCCCACGCATTCTTCATGAATCGGGTGGCGGACCAGACCGGTTCTTCTCCATCAATGAACAGATACGCCTTGCCCATCGTCGGGCCATCGAAATCCACCAGGTCCCCATACACGACGCCTCCGGGGTCCACCCATCCCGACTGTTCTGCCTCGGCTGCTGCGAGCAGTGGCGAGAGCGCCGCGGCCACCATGATCAAGGTCAGCAGCAGTGCTTGGCGTGGCGTTGAGTTCAATGTGAGTGCAGGCTTCCGGTCACCGACGTGACGCATAATACGTATGCTCACGTTGAGAGCACTAGAATGACCTAATTAAGACACCATGGA
>JAKUTA010000248.1 GCA_022447885.1 Candidatus Poseidoniales archaeon
ACCCGATGGCGTTCCTGGTCGGACATGGGAACATGGTTCTCGGATTCGAGCAGGGGTACCTCGGAGCGCGCGTCGGGGACGAGCGTGAATTCACGCTGCCGCCTGAAGACGCATATGGGCCCCGCGACGAAGAGCAGGTGGTGCGTATTGACAAGGCTCAATTCGACGGTATGGACATCGCTGTCGATATGATGTTAATGGCAGAGATTGATGGGGGTCGTTCAGCCTTCATGGTGACCGAAATCGGTGACGAACACATCACTGCCGACTTCAACCACCCTTTGGCTGGTGAAACACTCCACTTCAACGTTGAAATCGTCGACGTACGAGATGCGTTACCCGAAGAGCTGGAGCATGGTCATGTCCATGGTCCCGGTGGCCACCACCACTGAGGACCGAAACGATTGACGGCAGCGGCTGGCTTCGCTGTCTCGAGGGATGCCCGTGGAGGAGCGCAAAGAACGATTCGAGACTCTGGGTGGCATTCCTCTTCCCGACGTGCCCGACACCGACAGCCTCGCCTCCAGCGGAGGGATTGACAGGGTGGGCAAGGCGGGTGAGCCGCCATTCACACGGGGTGTTCATCCCACCATGTATCGAAGCCGGTTGTGGACCATGCGCCAGTACGCTGGTTTCGCCACTGCCGCGGCCACGAATGAACGCTTCAGGATGCTTCTGGAACAGGGTCAGACAGGGTTGTCGGTCGCCTTCGATCTTCCGACACAACTCGGATTGGATTCCGACGATCCGCTGTCCGAAGGAGAGGTGGGCAAGGTCGGGGTCGCCATCGATTCCATCGCAGACATGCGCACCTTGTTCGCAGGAATCCCGCTCGATGAAGTCTCGACCTCCATGACCATCAATGCGCCCGCCGCGGTGCTGTTGGCTCTCTATGTGGCGGTGGCCGATGAGCAAGGTGCGGACATCTCGACGCTGCAGGGAACCGTCCAGAATGACATCCTCAAAGAATACATCGCCCGTGGGACGTACGTCTTTCCCCCAGCCGCCAGCATGCGACTGATCACCGACCTGATGGCTTGGTGCAGTGAAGCACTGCCCTTGTGGAACACCATCAGCATCTCCGGCTATCATATCCGCGAGGCAGGCGCGACCGCGGTGGAGGAACTGGCGTTCACGCTCTCGAACGCTCTCGCCTACGTCGATGCCGCCGTCAAAGCAGGCCTCGATGTCGATTCGTTCGCCCCGCGTCTCTCCTTCTTCTTCGGCTGCCACAATGATTTCTTCGAGGAGGTGGCCAAGTTCCGCGCTGCTCGCAGATTGTGGCATACCCTGATGACCGAACGTCACTCCCCGACAGACCCGCGCAGCACGATGCTCAGGTTCCACACCCAGACCGCGGGCGTCACACTCACGGCCCAACAACCACTCAACAACATCGCCCGGGTCTCCTATCAGGGGCTGTCCGCAGTCCTAGGTGGGACTCAGAGCCTGCACACCAACTCCTTCGACGAGGCTCTGGGACTTCCATCGGACGAGGCTGTCACAGTCGCCCTGCGCACCCAGCAGGTGTTGGCCGCAGAGACGGGCGTGGCGGATGTCGTGGACCCCTTGGGCGGGTCATGGCATGTCGAGGCGCTGACGAACGAGGTCGAACGACGCGCCCGTCTGCTGATCGAAGACATCGAGGGCCGCGGCGGGGCGTTGCGTGCCATCGAGGATGGATTCCAGCAGCGGGCGATCCATGAGTCCGCCTGGCGCCAGCAACAGGCGGTCGAAACGGGGACGCTCCAAGTCGTCGGCGTCAACCACGCTCTCGATTCTGGTGCTCGCGAAGGGGCGGATCCACAGCCTCAGTCCCTGGACAGAGGGGCGATCGCTGAACAGGTCGCCCGTCTGGCCGAGGTCCGCCGAGGGCGGGATGGAGCGATGGCTGCGGAAACACTCGACCGACTCGGGGAAGTCGCGGCTGGCGAAGGCAACTTGATGCCCGTGATCCTCGAATGCGTGAGGGCCGAGTGCACCGTCGGGGAGATCGTGGCGGCGATGCGGAACGAGTTCGGGACCTGGATGGCGCCCAGTGGATTCTGAGGTGATGATGGTGGATGGACGCAGAGTGAGGCTCGATCACATCGGTATCGCCGTCGAGAGCCTCGAGGAAGGTGAATCATTCTGGAGACTTCTGGGACTGGTTCCTTCAGGAGAGGATGAGGCGAACCCCGAACAGGGGGTGAACATCCGCTTCTTGGAATCCACCGCGGACTCTGCGCCACCACGCCTGGAACTTCTGGAACCGACTGGCTCAGACACCCCCGTGGGCCGCTTCATCGACAGAAGGGGGGTTGGTGTCCAGCAGCTGGCGTTCGAGGTAGAGGATCTCTCTGGATTGTTGACGGAACTCAAGCAGGCGGGAGTCGAACTCATCGGAGAGGAACCGGTTCCCGGAGCGGCAGGTACGCGGATAGCGTTCGTACACCCGAAGAGCACTGGCGGAGTACTCGTTG
>JAKUTA010000249.1 GCA_022447885.1 Candidatus Poseidoniales archaeon
GTACTCGAGGACGACCATGCGAACATCGCCGTTGCCATGCAGGCGAGCGAACTGGGCGTGCAGCGCTCAGGGTTGGTGCTCGACGACAGCGACCTCGCCCTGATGGTCAAACGCATCGGGCGAACTTACGCGGTCAGTCGCCGCCGAGTGGCCATCGACTCGATCCTGCAGCATGTGCACAGCCGGGTCCCCGGCACATACCACCTGCTGGCCAGTGTGCCCGACCTCGTCGGTATGACCGCGGTCATCTCCCCTGACAGCGCGTTGATCGGAAAACCGGTGTCGTCGCTCGAACGGGGTGGGGGGAAGTGCCGCGTGGCGTTCATAGAGCGAAAGGGAAGAGATGGTTCGAAGACGAAGTTGCGCGCATCTTCGGACAAGGTGTTCATGGAGGGCGACCGTCTTCTGTTGTTCGTGCTGCTCACAGGCGTCGAACAGGTCGAGAGAGACCTGATGAAGCGGAGTTGAGCCGATGCGCAAGGATATCCTCAGCCTGGTGGTGGGCTGGAGCCTCATCCTGCTGTGCGCTCCGCTGGCGATGGTCGGACTCACGACATTCTTTCTCGGTGACGGATTGGATTTCGCCATCCGCGCATTCCTGCCACCCCTGCTCCTCTCTGGAGTTCTGGGCTTCCTGCTCAAACGCTGGGGCACGCGCGAGGACACCGATGAGCGTCTGCGCGACCGTGAAGCATTCGCTGCAGTCGCATTGGGTTGGCCAGTGGTCGTCGCCATCGGCGCCCTTCCTTTCTGGCTGGGTGGGATGTTCTACGGGCCCACGGAACTGCTCGCTGGAAGCGCGGACCTGCGCACCGTCGCCGGAGGCTACGTTCGCGCCTGGTTCGAATCGATGTCCGGCTTCACGACCACCGGAGCGACGGTCATCGATCCCACCACGAGCCCGTTCTGCACCGCCGCGGTCACTGATTGCATCGCCGCCCAGCCGCGCAGCCTGTTGCTCTGGCGCAGCCTGACGCAATGGCTGGGAGGGATGGGCATCATCATGCTCGGGATCCTGATCCTCTCGCGCTATCTGGGCGGCGGAATGAGCGTCGCCAGAGCGGAACTCACCGGACCGTCGCTCTCCCGACTGCGCCCGCGCCTTGCGGAGACCGCCAAGATCCTCTGGACGATCTACATCGTGCTGACTCTCGCCGAGATGGTACTGCTGAGATTCTTGGGTGGGCTCAGTTGGTTCGATTCAGTGAACCATGGGTTAACCACGATGCCCAGCGGAGGCTTCAGTACCTACGATGCCGGCATCATGCATTTCCAGAGCCCCACTGTCGAGTGGATCATCATCTTCTTCATGGTCGCCACTGGCATCAACTTCACCCTCTACCACTTCCTCTGGTTGAAGGAGTGGTTCAATGTTGTCAACAACAACGAACTACAGGTCTACCTGGCGGTGTTGCTCGGGGCGTGGACAGTCATGACTGTCAATCTGATAATGGCCACTGATGTCACGTCGGTGGACTCATTCCGACTCGCATCCTTCCAGGCAGTGTCGATCGGCACCTCGACAGGATACGCGACGGCCGATTTCGCCTCCTGGCCGATTCTCTCCAAGGTGATACTGCTGTTGCTGATGATAGTCGGGGCGTGCGCAGGCTCGACCAGCGGTGGGCTGAAGATACTGCGCTTGCGCATAGCGTTTCAACTGGCGAGAAGGGAGATCTCCCGCATCTCATCCCCGCGCAAGGTGCACCTCGTGAGGATGGATGGAGAGGTGGTCGAGGATGACAAGTTGTGGATCATCGTCGGGATGCTGTCCTGGTGGGCTGTCATCGCCATGGTCGGCATGCTGCTGCTCGCGTTCATCGAGTACGATCTCGACCTGGAATCGATCATCGGTGTGACCTTGTCATCCCTGGGGAACACCGGTCCGACTCTGGGCGCCTTCGGGCCTACCCAGACATGGGCCAGCCTGCATTGGACTTCGATGATCGTCCCCGCCCTGTTGATGTGGCTCGGTCGATTGGAGCTGCTGACCGTCATCGTGCTGCTGACGCCGCGCGTCTGGAAAAGGTGATCAGAACATATCCAGACGCTGCTGCCCTGCGGGCGGCTCGTCGTCATCCGCGGATTCTTCCACGGACTCATCGATGTCCTCGAGTTCAACCACGGGGTTCTCCCTGGCTTCGGTGTAGGCCTCGGCGATGCGCTTGGAGGCTACGCGGTTGGTGGGCAGCCCGTGCAGCAGGAGGTGGCTGTCTGCATCGAGGCCGAGCGCGAGGTGGAGTGAGAAGTCGTTCGCGTCGAGGCCATCTCCCTCGTCGTGGATCGCAGCGAGTTGCGGCCAGAGTTCCTCGCGTGCCGCCTGCTGGCTGGAGCCGGAGCACCCGGCGAGCGTCTCGATGAGTCCGCCTCGTCGCCATGGTTCATTGCCACGGCGGAGGAATTCCGGGAAGGAGAGCGAGATGCGTCCTTCAGGTTGAGCGAGTGACACCACGCTGGCC
>JAKUTA010000025.1 GCA_022447885.1 Candidatus Poseidoniales archaeon
CTATCGGTGAGCAGTTGCGCGGAGTCGATTTTACACGACTCATCCACATCCTCGAAGGTGTCCCCCCCTAGTCTTCCGCGCCCTTCCACCATCTGAAGCGCCTTCGATGGCCCGATTCCCGGGAGCAACTGGAAGGCGTGAAATTTTCTGGAGAGGTTTCCCGCTCGGTTGTAGAAGGCGAGGAATTTGTCGGGAAGGTCGCGGATCAGGTCGTGCACCACGTCAGAGATCACTGCCTGCGCACCTGCTGGCATGTCCCTGTATCTCGCACCTCCGAGAATTGTGGCGACGTCGCCGCCTTCGCTCTCTTCCGTGGGCAGGGTGAGTCGGTCACCCGCGATCAGTGGTCCGCAGCCCGCGCGAGCGCGCACGCGAATGGTGTAAAGGCCACCCTCGCAGATGCAGTAGACCACTCCTCCGCCTTCTCCCGAACCTTGCTGTGAGAGAACGCGGCAACTCTCCTCCGAATCCCACGGATGCTCACGTTCGCGTCCGCCTGCGCGGGGCTGTCTGTCCGGTCCCGGCTGCATGTTCCTCAACCCCAGAAGTCGGTCCTACGCAATAACCCCAGCGAATGGGGAGGTCAAGCCACCTGCTTGCGCACTATGTCGATGACGGCCTCGATCTCACCCGAATCCATGGCGATGCGCTTCGACGCCAGAATGGCACGCAGTTCGTCTGCATGGATGGGCATCATCTCTGCGATCTTGGCGGCGATGCTCGGAGCCTTCGCCAACTTCTCTATTTTGAGCAGGTCCTTGTACAGCCCAGCGAACACCTTCGCCTCGGTCTTGAATCCGACACGGTCGTCGCTGGCCGCCCACTCGGCGTGCTGCAGGGCCATCTTCTGTTCGTAAGAAAGGAATCCCCGGCGCTTGCTCGCTTCCAGCAGCGTGTCGCGCACGGTGGCGAAATCTATCGGAGCTACATCGTCAGCCATGCTCATTCCTCCTCACTCAAGTGGCCGCAGATGCTCAGGGCGGCTGATGACGGTCTTCGCCATGTTGCCATCCTTCACTGCCACCACCCACGCTCGTCCCTGCTGCCCGGTGATCACGCCCGACCTGCCTTGGAACCGGCGATGGGGCATCCCCTTCTGCTGGCCACCGTCGATGACGATGGCCACCCGGTCTCCGACCTCGTAAGGATGCATGACGCGGCGGATGAACAGCCGTCCCCGGTCGGACTTGCTGCGGCTCATGATGTTGCGCGAACCTTGGCGTTGTCCGTGAGTGCGACGCATGCTGATGTCTCCTTATTCCACTGCGTGGGGATTCGGCGACCTACCGGTCCTAATTAAGCGCATCGAAATCATCTCGCTTCGCTCACCGCAGGAATCGAGTAACCACTGAGAACTGCTCGCTTTTCGCTTGAACGTCGAGGAGTGAACGGTACACACCGATTATTCAGGGCCGTCTGGGCTGCTGGTGCCTCACTCAGGAGTGTGATCTCATCAGTCGGCGTGGACCTCTTCGACATCCAGCCAGAGGACTTCGCATGGGACTCCCAACCGCTCGGTGATGCTAGGTGTCGTGCGGCCCTCATCTGAATGTATCAACTCCTTCACGTAAGTTCCGCTCTCCGCCCTGACGCACAACTGCACCTCGGGTGGCTCGACGACCACATTCGTGATCGAGACCACCTTTCGCTCGCGCACCTTGTCCGCCCGGCGATGTGACACCCGATTCGGGGTCTGCTGATACAGCGTCTCACCGGCTAGGGAGAGCACCTGTCGCTCCACCTCATCGGCATCCAGGTCGCCCTCGTAGCTGAAGCGGATGGTGTACGACTTCTCCGCGGCGGTCTGCTTGATGCGCGCCACCTCCGGGCGCTTCGATGCCCTGAGTCCGATTACCTCGACGCGCCCCCCAGCCTCAGCGTTGATGAGTTCGATGAGTTCAGAATGATCTGCGGTCCTCTTGAGCGGCGACTTGAGTTCGATGACGAACGGTCGGCCACTGCCGAGACAACGCACGTCGATGTCCTCGCGACCCATTCCGTGGAATGACGTGTCCGCGGCGCTGAACAGCCGACGAAGCGGCTCTCCGATCAGGTCCTGCACAGAGTCGGGATACTGCAAGCCGGAACCTGCACACGACTCGCAGCCACCACCTCTCCCCTTGCACGCCCGACAAGGCCACCTGGTCTGGGGGATGCCGCGCTCGAGTTTGCGGTAGCGGCCGTAGAGGAACAGCGAGCGGATGTCAACCCTGACCTCCAGGGTGAGCGTGTCCACCAGCAACATCACCTGCGGTCGTTCCTTCACCATTTTCACGCTCGGATACTCCACCCTCAAGCGGTCGGCGTACGCCTCGACGAACCCAGCCTTCAATCCCCTGCTTCCCTGGGCACCATGACGAGTGCGCAGTTCCTCCTCTTCGGCGATGTGGTCCTTGGCGAAGTGGGACCCGAGCTGGACGCGGGTGAATTCCACCCCTGCGAGTTTTTCGACGGTGCGAGTGACGAGCAGGTCGAGATCGGCGAACAGGTTCTCGCAGAACGGGCAACAGTCCACTGCTTCATCGACGGTCAGGCCGGATTCCGCCTCCAGGGCGCGGGCGCGGATGGCCGCGCCATCCTCTGCTGCTGAACTCCACGCGAGGCGCCCGCCAGAAAGGCGGGTCAGACAGTGATCACAGGAGCCGATGCGCACCAAGTGCGCGATGCCCGCGGCGGAGGGCGCTGGCGGTACATCCCAGTGCTCATCATCCTCGAACTGTTCGTGCCCTGATTCCTCGGGCTCCGCCTGCACCAGGTCGGACCACGGGTCGTAGGCGCTGCCGTAGCCAGCGTCGGCGAACTCGGTCCAGTCCTCCTCCTCTTCCTCGGTGGATACGGATCCCTTCTGCGTGTTCGCATCGCTCATCAACGTCACCTTCCGGCTGCGCTCGTCGGGTCGAACCGAACGGGCGTCGTGCCGCCGACCGGACCACCCTACATGAAAGTGGGGGTCTGCCCAGCGGCCGTGATCGGCGAGCGTCAAGCGTTGGGATCCTCGCCAGCGGCGACCTTTCCGAGATAATCGAAGCCGTAGATGCCTGCGCTGCAGCCGGAGGTCCAGGTGAAGCGCACCCCATAGCCACCGACTGGATCGACGTGCGGCTTGGCGTTCTGCAACTTGCGTAACTCCGCCTCGAACTCCGACTTGCGCACCTCCTCATCACGGCGGGGTCGGCAGTGGGCGCACGGGCACCACAGCCTGAGCGTCAGGTAGTCCAACACCTGCTCGGAGTCGTCATTCCAGCGCAGCACCAGGTCAGCGTCCCTGCGCTCCAACTCAACCAGATTGGCCATGCTCTCACTCCTCTCCGTTGTCGACCGCGGACGATTCTCCTGAATAGCCATTCGCCGCAACCACTTGTGAAACCTCTTCCTCGGCCCACTGCTGCATCTGTCGCCACGTTCCACCCGCCGCCTCCAGGTCAGCCTGCAACTCTTTCCGGTTCAGCAGGCCGATGAGTGCAGTAGCGATTATCATCGATGCGATCAGCGAGAAGAAGATCATCGCCGCCGAGAACATCCCGAACAGCGAGAAGAAACCCATCGACGAGAGCGAGATGACAAGGAATCCGAGTATGTCCGAGGCGGCCGACCCTACCAAAGCCAACCCAGATGCTCCACCCACGGCGACCAATGAGGGGTAAACCGCGCGTCCGTGGTGACGCTCCTCGCGGAAGCGCTCGACGACATGGATGACGTAATCGATCCCAACACCCAGAGAGAGGGTGGCGATGGCGACGGTCACCATGTTGAGGCCGTAACCAAGGCCGGAGATGAGCCCGTAGAGCCAGATGACCACTACGAGAATGGGTCCGGTCGTCAGCAGCGCGACACCTAGAGAGCGCAATCCCCAGAAGGAACCCAGAATGAACACCAGAAGGGCTGGCCAGACAGCCACATCGCTGCCGAAGAACGGCTTGAGCAGGACGAATGTCAGCAGTGCAGCAACAACTTGCAGGAGCATGCGCCGAGAGAATTCCTCAGATGAGCCGGGTGTCTCCTCATCCTCCTCACGGGTCGGCCGGAACCCCCACCAGAGAGTGAACACGCAGAACACCACGCCGAGCATCAGCGTTCCCTGCAGCTCCTTCTGCATCGAGTGGGCCGCCACGAAGCGGGCCACCGGCTCTCCGGTGGCTATCGCCCACGTGACCGGATGGTCCTCGTCTTCGAATGCGGACTGGATGTCACCTCGCTCGCGTACCTCGGTCGTGGACAGGTTGCGCAACGGTGCCATGTCGCGGTAGAGCGCGTCCAAGGCTCGCTCGACGAGGGAGAACTGTTCGGGTTGGCGCAGCCCGAAGTGCAGCAGCATACGCTCGTATCTAGGCTCGCCTCCATCAGCCGCCAGCGACGGATTGGACATAGAGATGGGAGTGGCCGGCTGCACGTACAACCTGGGGATGGAGGGTGGCACTGGCGGTGTTGACCGGGTCTCGGGAATCCCATAGGTGACAAGGAAACCGAACAGGAACTCCAAGCAGTCCCTGTCCTTGACATCAGGGAGCCCGAGTGGCGTGTTGTCGCAATCGACTCCGTTCCCGGGGAGCATCGAATTCCAGCCGACCGCCTCGAACGGCTCGATATCAGTCGCCATGGCAGCCATGAGCGCCAGCACCCCGTGGTCTACTCCACTAAGTTCCACGGTACCATCTGGCCTGCGCGTGAATCGGTCCGGATCATCCGCATCGATGATGTTCATGTTCGAGCGTAACTCCTCGATCGCCGCGTAGACCCGCGGGTCGAGCATGTCCCCTTCGATGAGCACCATCGCCGGCTCGCCCTCGGTGGGGAAGCGGTCGTTCACCACATGCACGACTGTGGCGAAGTCCGAACGATCATCGAAGAAGTCCTCGATCTTGAAATCCCCCTCGAGCGCCAACATCTTCGGAGTCGCATATGCGGTGATGAGAATGGCGACCAGCAGCACAGGCAGCGAGCGCAGCGCCGAGGCGCCAGCCACCTTGGCAAGCCAATTGCTGGGAACCAGATGGACACGCTCAAGATTCTCCTCCTCGAGCTTGCCGCGCCTTTCCTGCCAGAGGTCGAAGTCGAGGCGGACTAGTGGAGCCCACAACCCGGTGAGCACGAATGCGGAACCGACACCGAAGGCCGCCTCGGTGCCGAACGAGCGCAGGGCGGGGATGTCCGAGGTGAGGTTGGCCCCGAAAGCGACCATGGTGGTGAGAGAGGTGAGCATGATCGCCCGTCCTACACGGGTGAGCGCGACATTGGCGGCAGAATCGGGTGAGCGCCCGGCGCGTCGCTCCTCCTTGTAGCGATGGAGCACGTGCAGGCTGTCGTCGATTCCCAGCGCGAGTATGAGGATCGGCAGCAGGTTGGAGAACTGGCTCCGTTCGATGAACGGATGGCCGGTGGCGTTGCCGAGGATCATCCCCCAGCCGATGAGGCCATGCATCCACAGCAGGCAGAGGCCGAGTGAGATGGAGACGATACCGACATCCGACCAACGCCTGAGGCTCGCCCACAGCAGGATGATGATTGCCAACACCATTGCGATGATCAGGCCCACGCTCTCCTTCAACTCGCGGTTCACCTCGACGTTGAGGCCCTCGGCCACCGCAAATGTCACCGTCTGTTCGTCAGATTCCCGCATGTGATACTCGAGTGAGATGATCGACCACTCAGCTGCACAGGGTCCTTCGCCACCGACCATCGATTCGTAGCAGAACTCGGCGTCGCGCGCCGGTGGGACGGTGCGCAGGCTGAAACCGTCCCATTCGTAGGCATCCTCTGTGCGCGCATCGACCCAATCGAACGTCCAGCCGTCGAGTTCCATCGCCTCGTCGGCCAGTTGGATGAGGAGCCAGGTCGCTCCTGCCGACCAACGACCTCGCTGCCAGTCGGCTCCGACAAACCCGTCCTCATCCGTGAGCGTGCCCCCCACAGGACCGATCGCCACACCATCAGGGTCGGGCAGGAAGGCGCGGTCGAGGCTCATCCAGCGGAGGAAGTAACCGTCGGTGTTGTTCGCCATGCGGGCGGCGGCGAGGTCGATGTGGTCCTGGGTGAGATTGGTGTCATTGTATTCCAGACATTCGAGTTCTCCACAGTCGTACCAGTTGGTACGGGCAGGCTGCAATCTGCCGTAGACATCGACCGTGGATCGGGTGAGAATCGACTTGTTGGACATGAAGTCGATGAAGATCCTGGGCAGTGAGAGCACACCTTCCACTCGTGTGCCCGTCACGTCGGATATCAGTGGACGGTAGTAGGGGGCGAGGGGGTCCTGCTCGGCGGCGGCGACCTTGCGTTCCATCTCGCGCAGCACCGTGAGATTGAGAATGCCCCCCGTCGGCTCGTCGATGCCAGCACCCACTCCTGTGAACGAATGCACCTCGTCGACGTATTCCACACCAGGCGGCGAGCCGATGAGGTCCTGTTCGCGCAGCACGATCATGAATCCGATCATCGTGTCGCCGCTGGCGAATTCGTCACGCGCCACTTCCTGCGCTTCGATTTCCGGCGAGTCGATATTGTACGCTTCGATGTCGATCGGCTGCATCACCGCGGCCAGCCCCGGGATCATCAGCAGCGAGACGAGCGCGACCACGACGTGAGCCATTTTGCGGCGAGGGAGGAGGGCTTCGGCTACCCGGCTGAAGTCCCGCACGCGCGCACCCGAGGCGAGCGGGGGAACATCGGCTATTGAATGGTCCGAGTGGTGTCACAGCCCGCTATCGCGGAGTTGTTTCAGGAGGGCGCGCTGCTCCGCAGTCAAGTGTTCAGTCGCTAGCAGTTCAAATTCGATGTCCAGATGTCCGCCACCGTAGCCCTCGCCCTTGAGTCGCTGTCGGTCGCCACTCTGAGTCTCCGCCGGAACCTTCACCTCGACCAGTTTTCCGGTAGGTGTCCTGAGACTCACCTCTCCACCGAGGAGCATCGTGCTGTAGGGTATCTCGACCGTCTGCACGATGCGTCCGTCCTCCCAACGTCGGCCTTCGTCGGCGTCGATGCGCACGCTCAGCAACAGGTCGCCTGGCGGACCCTGCGGATGCTCGTGGCCCATTCCCTTGAGGCGCATCACGGAGGAATGCTCGGCGCCTGCGGGCACGTTCACCGTGACCTTGCTCGTTCTGCGGGAGACACCGTTTCCATCGCAGGCGCCACACCCTCCACCATGGCAATCCTTGCAACGTCTGAGACGTGAGATGCTGAACTGCTTGTCACCGCCCGCAAGCGCCTCATCAAGGGTCAAATCGAGGGGCGCCTCGATCACCTTGCCGCTGCCTGCCGACCTTCCGCTGGGTTGGCTCGAGCCAGCCTTCACCCGGCCATGCTGGTCGAAGATGACGCCTCCACCCCCGCTTCCAGGGGGTGCGCGCGAGCCACGGGCGCCGAAGAACGAGGCGATGATGTCCTCGATTCCTCCGGGGGCGCCACCCTCGAAATTAAACTCGATATTGCCTAAATCACCGCCGCCGAACATCGATTGCATGCGCTGCTGTTCATCGTATTCTCGCCGCTTCTGTGGCGACTCCACCTGCTCGTAGGCGGCTTGAATGGCCTTGAAGCGCTCCTCAGCAGCGGCATCTCCCGGGTTGCGGTCCGGGTGGTACTGTCGCGCTAGCTTGCGATACGCCCGCTTGATCTCCCCATCCGAGGCATCGGGAGCGACTCCCAGCACTCGATACGGGTCGTCCGCCATCGCATCCCTCGCGGAGTCCGCCTCCTTTCAACAGCGCGGCTGGCCTTTGTTGCAAGCACTCGAACATCGTGGAGTGGACGGCCCACACCGGTTCTGTGCAGCCGTCCGGGCTGAATGGTCAGCCAACTGGATGGGAGTCATGTATTTGTACCCGAATCCGACGGCCTGAGGCATGGAAGAACAGGTGGAATTCCAGCCGGCCTACGCGATGCTGACGCTGAGTCTGGCGGCTGGTGAGGCTGTGCGAGTTGAACCCGGGGCGATGGTCGCTCAAGAGAATGTGACGATGGAGACCAAATCGAGTGGTGGCTTTTTCAAAGGACTGAAGAAGATGGCCTTCGGCGGCGAGTCGTTCTTCCTGAACACCTTCACCGGTGGCGCAGGCGGCGGCTGGATCTCGCTCGCACCGTCAGCACCGGGTGACCTCGCCTGGTTCGATGTGCAACCGGGTCGACAGCTGTTCATCCAGTCAGGTTCGTTCATGGCGTCGGCCAGCAACGTGCAGACCGACACACAGTTCCAAGGACTCAAAGGCGCCTTCAGTGGAGAGAGCATGTTCTTCATCCGCGCCTACACCGAGGACGGAATGCCCGGACGCGTCTACTACAACTCCTATGGCGCGATCAAGGCGATACCCGTCCAACAGGGCCAGACGGTCACCGTGGACACCGGTCACGTCGTCGCTTTCGAGGACACGCTGCAGTACCAGATCGGCAAGGTCGGCGGGATGAAGTCGTTCATGTTCGGTGGCGAGGGCCTCGTGATGAATTTCAGTGGACAAGGCACCATCTGGATCCAGACACGCAACCTCTCTGGATTGGCGAGCATCCTGATTCCGTTCATGCCAAAGGGCAATTAGGCGGCGATTCGACCGTGATGCGCAGCATCATCGGCGTGACAATGCTCATGCCACGACCCCCGCCGTGAGCAGGCTGGAGGCGATGGCGATGGCTGACGACGGCAGCGGGCGAGTGCGCTACACGACCACGCGACTGATCGACGATGACGCCGTGCTGCACCGCGGCGACTTCATCCTCGATGCGGACGGTTCCTGGTCGCACAGCCGCGGCGACGAGGATGTCGAACTCACCCTCGACGGTGGCGAGAAAGTGCTCACCCGCTCGTTCCAGAACTGGCACACCCATCTGGCGATGGTGCTCAACCGCTCGATGGGCGAGGGACTGCCGCTCGCGCGCTGGCTGGAGGAGAACATCTTCCCCACAGAGAAGCGGCTGACAGCAGAACTGGTGGACATCGGCACACAGGCGGCGTGCGCCGAGATGATCGCCACCGGCACCAGCTTCGCCGCCGACCAGTACTACCACCCAGACGTTGTCGCCAACGTGCTCGAGGATTGCGGCCTGCGAGGTCTCGCCTGCGGTCCCATCACCGATTTTCCGTCGCCATCCTACCCGGCGGGGGGCTCAGAGGCCCTGTCGAAGATGGACAACCTGCTTCGGGAGGGGTTTCCCAGTGAGCGGGTGGAATACGGAATCGGCACGCACGCCGTCTACACCTGCAGCGAGGAGACTCTGCTCAAGGCGAGTGAACTCTCACGCCAGCATGGATGCCGCCTGCACATCCACACATCCGAGACGCGCAAGGAGGTCGCCGACTGCCACGCCGAGCACGGTATGTATCCCATCGAATACCTCGACTCCCTCGACTGGTTCACCGAGGGCACCATCTGCGCACACTGCGGTTGGGTCACAAAGGCCGAGATGCGCATCCTCGCCGGTCACGGCGCGCACGCGGTGCACTGTCCCTCATCGAACATGAAACTCGCCTGCGGGGGCACGCTCTCCTACCCGGCGATGGTGGAAGCGGGGGTCGATGTCCGGCTGGGCACCGACGGAGCGGCCTCGAACAACGGACTGGACATGCGCCTTGAAGCGAAACTCGCCAGCCTGGTGCAGCGGCACGACCACTGGGATTCGACCATCCTCGACCAGCGGGAGACATGGCGGCTGGCCACCAAGGGCTCAATCGACTGGGCCGCCTGGGACCTCGACGACATACGCATGCGCCCACGAGGAATCGGTGAGCGCAGGATCCTGGCGAACCTGATCTACTCGACGGCGCAGTGCAGCGACCTGTGGGTGGCTGGACAAGCGCTCAGACTCGATGGCGAGACACTCGTGCTCGATGAGGCCGACATCGCCGTGAATCTCGAGGATGCGGTCGCCGACTACTACGATGGAATCGACCCGCCGCAGGAGTGAGGCGATTGAAGAAACAGAGCCTCCCCGTGCTGCCATGGACATGGACGTGGTGCGCCCTCGACGGACGGCCGCTACGGCCGCTCGAACTGTTCCTGTCACGTAAGTTCAGCTTCGTCTATCTCGCTGTGATCTGGGCAATCTGGTTCGGCTGGGGACTGGGGCCGGAACACGAATGCATCGACCTCGGTGCACGCCTGAAGTGCGTCGGTGGACTGTGGCCCGAGGAGGTCTTCAGCGACCCGCTGAAATTCCTCGTCGGCATCATCGTCGCGCCATGGTTCCACAACAGCTGGGAGCACATCCTGTTCGTGAGCATGGGCTTCATGATTTTCGTGCAGTCATTCGAGGTGCGCACCGGGAGCATCAAGACCATCCTGCTGTTCTTCTCCACGATCGCACTCGCTGGCATCCTCGTCGCCTTGGCGATGAATCTGGGGGAGGTGCTGTGGCCGGACAGCAATCTGATCGAGCAGGGGATGGGGCGTAACTGGATGGGTGGCTCGGCGGGTTTCTTCGGCATCATCGGGGCGTCGACGCACCAGAGCAAGAGCCGGGCCATCGTACCTCTGCTGGCGATCATCTTCGAAGTCTGGAACAGCATCCAGATCGGCAACAGCCCGTTCACTTCGTCGGCGCACATGGTGAGCCTGCTCTACGGCTACCTCGCCTGGGGATGGTGGACGGGAGCATGGAAGAAGGAATCCTAAGAGGGATGCTCGGATGAGATTGACTGATACTGTCGATGTACCGCCTTCCGTGCTGCTGACTCTCACATTGCTGCTGGCCACGTCGCTCTCAGGCTGTCTGTTCTCCACCGGTGACGTGGAGGAGCAGCAGGAGGTGTTGGAACCGCTGCGGATGAATCACATCCAGGTGAAGGGAACACACAACTCATACCACCTGAAACCATTGGGGGGCGATCTGATCGCGCAGTACAACTACTCCCACGCTCCGCTGGCCACTCAGGCGCAGGACTTCCAAGTTCGGCAGTTCGAGATCGATGTCTGGTTCATCCCCGGATTCGGACTCCGGGTGTACCACAACCCCTACGACTCACGCTCCACCTGCGCTGCGTTCAGCGATTGCCTCGCCGACCTGAAGAACTGGTCAGACGCCAACCCCGCTCACGTTCCGCTGTGGGTGATGGTCGAGCCGAAGGACCACGAATTGGTGGTCTCCGGTGTGGACATACTCGAGCGGATCGAGGCGGACATCGACTCGGTCTGGCCGCGGGAGAGTCGGGTGCAACCCGACGACGTACGCGGAAACTCCACGACGTTGCGCGCTGCGGTGATGGAGCGGGGATGGCCGATACTTGAC
>JAKUTA010000250.1 GCA_022447885.1 Candidatus Poseidoniales archaeon
ACCAGGTCGGTGTGCATGGGATGCCGGGTCATGATCACCAGCGAGGCTCCTGATAACCCAGCCAACAGCAGGCCTGCCAGGTTGAACAGCCGCCGAATGTTGGTTCCATCGCCTGCCTTCAGGTCGCCCTCGGTGCGGAGCGCGAGCACGAGACCGAGGAGGATGAACAGCAGCCCTGCGATGCTCAGCCCGACCTCGAACACAGCCCGTTCAGGGTAGTACACCCCAGCGGAGGAGATGAACGGCGGAAGCCCGTCGAACACCAGCGTACGGTCGAGGTCCTCCAACTGGTCAGACAGGTCCAACTGCTCATCGCGCGGGCCGCCGCCGAGTTGCAGCATCACCTGTGAGATGATGCAGGTCGCGAGCGTGATGGCGACGGCGGCGAGCAGCAGCCGTCTGCTGACGTGGTCGGGAGGGGTGGGGAAGCCAGCCATGTCTCATTCCTCCGTGAGCATGCGCATCGCATCGAGGTCGAACAGCGAGGCGGCGCGTGCCATCGCATCCGCCAGCGAGAACCAGCGTGCGTCCTCGATCTCATCGGGTTTGAGCGTGAACTCAAGTCCATCCTCGACATCGACCAGATAGCTGAACGAGACGAAGTTGATCCCCTCGGCAGTGAAGATGCGCTCCTGAACGATATGCCTGTCCTCACCATCGCGCACCTCGCCCGTCTCTCCGGACGGGTCGGACAAGCACAGGTCGAGCCCGAGTTCCTCCGCCAACTCGCGCGCTGCCCCCTCGCGCGGGTGTTCACCATAGTCGACGAAGCCTCCTGGGAGGGACCAATGGCCGGTGAAAAAACCTCGCTTCACCTTCTGCAGCAGCACCTCACCGCTGGGGTTCCGCAGAACCACCTTGGCGACGATCCTGTGCAGCGTCCGGTAGACCGAGTCGCGCACCACCGGATGCACGGCTGAATCCGAGATCACGTTGTCCTTCCACGCCCACTCCTTCGGCCATTCGATGTCCGGGACAGCGTGAGTCACCTCATGCCAGGCATCCCCCAGACGGAAGCGGTTCGTGCGCTTGACCGTCCACGGAATGCCCATCGCGGTCGCTTCGGCCTCTGTGGGCAGGCGCAGCAGCCAGCCATCCTTACTCTCTCGCCCGCGGACGGGCTTCTGTGGCCCGTTTCCGTCAGCATCGACGAGCAGCAGTTTGCCATCGTGCTCGAGATATAGGTGTCGTGAGACCTGCTCGTCAGCGCTCGGTCCCTCGAACCGGTCGCTCTCCATGAGTCACACGACCGGTTGAGCGGTCATCAATGCGCCGCTTCAGTATCCGAGCAGTTCGGAGAGCTGTTCCTTGTAGAAGGCGCCCGAGCCCTGCAGGGACTCCAGTTCGGCATCCGTGAGTTCCAACTCGATGATCTGCTCGACTCCATCTGCCCCCAGTACGACCGGGACTCCGATGTAGATGTCATCCATCCCATACTGCCCCGTGAGGTGGGCGCTGCAGGGCAGCATTCGCTTGCGGTCGGTGAGGATCGCCTCGGCCATGACGGCCGCAGCGGCCCCGGGCGCGTAGTAGGCGCTGCCCGTGCCGAGCAGTTTGACGATCTCGCCGCCACCCGCCGCGGTTCGCGCCGAGATGGCGGAGATCGTCTCTTCATCGAGGATCTGCGTGATCGGGATGCCAGCGACCGTCGTGTAGCGAGGCAGCGGCACCATCGTGTCTCCGTGTCCACCGAGAACCATCGCCTGCACGTCCTCGTTGGAGCAACCCACCTCCTGGGCGATGAAGTGGGTCATGCGGGCGGAATCGAGAATGCCCGCCTGGCCGACCACCCGGTTGTGTGCGAAGCCGGTGACCCTCTGCATGTGGTAGGTCATCAGGTCGAGCGGGTTGGTCACCATCACGATGCGTGAATCGGGGGCGTGTTCCTTGATTCCGGCACCCACCTGTGAGATGATGTCGGCGTTCTTTCCGATGAGGTCCTCACGACTCATCCCCGGCTTGCGCGGGAAGCCCGAGGTCACCACCACGACGTCCGCCCCGGCGATGTCTGCGTAATCCGATGTGCCGGTGAGGCTGCCATCGTAGTTCAGCACCTGTCCACCTTGGCTCATGTCGAGCGCCTTGCCCTTGGCGACCCCTTCGTAGATGTCGAGCAGCACGATGTCCCCGAGTTTCATCTGCGCCAGCACGAACGCGCACGTCGCCCCGACGTTTCCCGCCCCGATGACGGCTATCTTCGCTCGCCCTTCTCCCATGTCAGTCACCACTGTCGCCCCGAGCGGGCAGGGCGAGTCCCAAATAACCACCGCTCCAGTCACTTGAATGGCTGAAGGCTGCGGTGTGCCGATTGCACCGGTTGCGTCCAAGAAGCGTATGCCACAGATTCAAGAACTGCTCGCAGGTCGCCTGTTTCGACATGAATGCCGAGGCAGCGCTCGTGAGTCCGCGCGCCGGCGGATGTCGGGGTGTCTGAATGCTTCTGGGAGTGGT
>JAKUTA010000251.1 GCA_022447885.1 Candidatus Poseidoniales archaeon
GACGCGTGGCTTGGAAGCCGCCCGTGACCACGAACTGCCGGAACTCACGGGAACCCCTCAGGACATCGTCGACTTCCGGCGCAAGGTCGTCCCGATCCTGTGCATCCACGCCTGCCCGGAGTGCGGCGAGGAACTCGACCCGCGCGGAAGCAACCTCAACGGCGACGACGCCGACGGCTGGAGCTTCATCTGCTGGGATTGCGAACACGAGTTCGACGCCCCGATGTCGCAGGTGGTGGACAATCACCTGAACAGCGGAATCAGGATCAAGATCGACCCCAACAAGCCACCGCGGATACCGATCGCCAAGCCACCGGTCGAAGCGAAGGTGTCGACAGTGGCCGACATCATCCGCCAAGACTTGGAGGCGACCGGCGCCAGTGCCGACGAACTCGAAGCGGCGGTCGAGGAGAGCAACTTGTCGGGCGGCTTGATGGCGATCAACGACTGGATCGACCAGACGCTGGCCGCCAAGGGCTACATCCAGGCGCAGGAGGACCGCGAGGATTTCATCGTCGCCACCGGTGCAGGCGCGACCAAGTTCAACAAGTGGATGAAGAAGGCCGGGCTGCACTTCAACAAGCAATCCGGGCGCTGGACCCGTTGGTCCGACCGCTGAACTCTCGATTCTGCGGAGTGAGAATCGTCATACGCTGGGGCCCGGTGTTCTCGCTGTCTTGAGGTGTGCAGATGGAGGAGACGCTGCGCTACGCGGTCTGGATCGCCTTCGATGCTGTGGTGCTGTTCGTCGTCTTCCGCTTCCTGTTCCTCAAACTGCGCTCGAAGATGGCCGAGGTCGAGGCGCGCAAGCAGGCCCGCTGGGATAGAGACATCCGCCATGAATCAGAGTGAACGCACTTGCAAGTCACTCATTTGCGGCCGATCCAGCCCTTGCCGCGGAACCAGAGGAGCATCAGCCCTGAGAACAGTCCCATGGCGGTGATGATGTACCAGAATCCATCCCCGGAGGCGAACGGCAGCACATCCGTGTTCATGCCGAAGACACCGGCGATGAGCGTCAGTGGCAGCATGATGGTGGCGATGATGGTGAGCGTGCGCATCACCTCACCGACGTCCGCCTGCTCCTCGGCGAGGCGCATGGAATACTGTGAGATGTAGGTGTCACGAGTGCTGGCGGCACCGGCGTTGTAGTTCTCGACGCGGCGCACGAGCGAGCGCATCAGGTCGCTGAGGTCGCGGAAGTAATCCTCGGTCTCTGGGCTGACGAACTCCTCGTCCGGCCGTAACATACGCTGGACGATCTCGTTCAGGGGGGTGGTCGACTTGGAGATCTCGCGCAGGTCACCCTTGAGCTCATGCAGATCCTCCAGCAGGTTGGGGTACTTCCGCGAGGGGTCGAACACCTGGTCCTCCAACTCATCGAGTTTGTCGCTGAAGCGGTCGAGCAGACGGTACCAGTCGTCCGCGACCGCGTCGAGCAGGTCATACAGCAGGTAGTCGGAACCGAGGTCAGCCCGCTTGCGTGACTTGGCTGAGTGGAAGCGGCTGCGAAAGTCGGCGAGGCCCGGAAGTTCGGCATCGCGCACGGTGACCAGCCACGGGCCGGAGAGGAAGGCGCGCAGGTGCTCGGTGTCCAGTTCGCGGTCGGCGTCGCGGGCGGCGAAGGTGACGAACTTGTGCTCGTCGTAGACGTACGCCTTGGAGACCGGCTCGGCGAAGCAGTCGTCGACTGCGAGGTGGTGGAAATGCATCTCGTCCATCAGCCAGGTGCGCACGTCCTCGTCGGGATGGCGGATGTCGACCCAGCCGCTCTCGGCCGCTTCCATGGCCGCTGACAACTCAGAGATTGCGATCTCGCTGCCCTTGCGCTCGCCGTCGCGCGTGTGCAACTGGATGGTGACCATCGCTCTCCCTCACGAACCGCGGGGGTGTGCGGCCGCTTATGTGCCTCACGCACGCGGGAAAACCGCGTGGAGCAGTCGTTCACTCGTTGACGGCGGCGTTCCAGCGGTGGGTGTCGGGTACTCCAACGACTTCGATGTGCACTTCAGGAATCTGACGCTTCTTGAGCAGGGCTGCACGCAGGTCGATGAGGTCGAGCAGGCAGCAGGGACAGTGGGCGCGGGCGGGCTCGACCCAGAGTTTGACTGCCCCCTGCTCTGTAATCTCGATGCCTTTCAGGAAGCGCTCGTCGGTAATCGGACCCGAACCGTGCGGCTCCTGCCACTCACCCATAACCGCCACTACCTGACGCTTGGCCGCACGTTCAGCCTTGGTCGCCATGGCAGCCCCACCAGTCGCTGTCGTTTTGCTCCTTTGCATTACGGCTGATAGACCGAGCGCCTCTGTCAGCCATTCCTTGGCTGCCTCTAGGTTGGGGAGAGGTTCGATGTGGTCTGTGCGCCTCTGGTCAAGGGATTCGCCGGCGAGTTTGGCGGCCCAGCCGCCGGTGGTTGACATTGCTGCGAG
>JAKUTA010000252.1 GCA_022447885.1 Candidatus Poseidoniales archaeon
GGATGGCCCCGGTGGAGCCCGGAATGGAGTTCAAATTGAAACGCAATTGAAAAATCATCTTTCCAATTGGATTACACGGGGTCGAAGAATGTGGAATCCCGCCGCTCCCCCCGCCCCCCGCGCCCAGCGGATTGGAACGCCTTCGGGAGTGCCTGCGGCGTGGATACCGGTACGCGCCACCGAGCCGACCGCTCCTCCGCCCGATGTCCGCGACGTGCCGCTCGTCGACCGCAACGAGGCGATGCGTTTCAAGAGTGCAAAGCGCGCTGAGGAGCATGCTTCAGGCCGCTACCTGCTGGCGCAGCTGCTGTTCCTCTCAGGATATGACCCGAATCTGTTGCGAATCGACCGAGACGCCTACCGCAGGCCGATCATCGCCGGGCTAGACATCCCGCCCCCCATGTCGATCGCCCACAGCGGTGGTGTCGCCGCCGTTGTCATCGGACCCAATCGGCTGGCGATCGGCCTCGACCTGGAGCCGCTCGACGTCACTCGACAGCGCAACATCCTCCCCTTGATGGCAAGCCCCGAAGAGCGCAAGACACTCGGAAAGTTGTGGGATGAGGATGCTGAAGAGGCGAGTGTGCGCACCACGGAACTGTGGGTCGCCAAGGAGGCGATTCTGAAGGCGGCTGGTCTTGGAATGGGTCTGGCCCCGCAGTCGTTCACAGCCGAGGGGCTGCATGAGGTCCAGATTCCCGGTAGGGGGATGTTCCACATCCTGCGCTCGCAGGTGGAGTTCGACAGCCGTCCGTTCGCGCTCTCCCTCTCCTACCAGCACTGAGCGCGAGACGTCAGTCCTCGGTCAACTCCGCCTCGAGCACATTCTCGCTGGCCCCGATGCGCTTGGCCAACAGGTAGGTGAACGAGATGGCGATTATCCATAGAGGGATGTTCGCCTGGTAGAAGGTCTCGTAGGCGATGATGTCGGTCTTGCCACCAGTGATCAGGTAGCCGATCACGAAGAATCCTGCCAAGATTCCGATCGACTGCCCGATGAACGCCACCATGCTCGCCATTCCAATCCCTCGGTTCCGCTCTTCTTCTGTGGTGAACTTCGCCATCAGGGCGTCATTGGAGACCAGGAGCATAGGGTAGATCGGGACGACGAAGATGAGCACTGCGAGCATCGGCGGCAGTCCGATGCTGAAGATCGACCAGAGCGTGCCGTAGGCGGCCGCCGACCAGAGAAGGACAGTTTGGGGTCCACGGTCGTCACAGACTCTGCCAATCACTGCGAAGAGAATCAGAACGGCAATGACAGCCCACGCCTCCAAAAGACCGGTGAAGTCGACGTCGAAGCCGACGACCTCGAGATATCGCAGCGCTGTGAGAACGACGGCCCCGCGTGGAATCGCCACAAGGAGGACTCCCAAGAGACAAAGCAGCGCCCACTTGCTCTTGAACCGGAAGATTCCGAGTAACATACCCAACTTTTCATTCATGGTCATCTTCACCGGTTCAGGCTTCTTCTCAGCCCTCAACATCCAGACAGGCCACGAAAATTCATCCCCTTCGAATTTCGACACCATCCACGCTCCAACGAGGAGGGCGGGGACTGACACACCTACGATTCCCAGCATCGCGTATGTCGTCCCCATCGGCAGCAATTCGACGTATAATTTGCTACAGACCATCGAGCCGACAGCAGCTGCGAAGGAGGCGAACGCGTAGAGAACTCCGAGGTACTCGCCCTTCTGTTCGGGGAACCACTCGGTACCGACCGCCACCCCTACTCTCACGGTTGCGAAGAGGGCGATTTGAACGGTCGAAGCGATGATGTAGGCCTCAAGTGGCAGGAAAGGGAAGGTCAGCATCAACAGTGCAGCGCCGCCAACCCCGAAAGTCATCATCTGTTTTCGATGGCCCCACTTGTCGGCGATAGCACCCCAGAGAGGCCCGAACGAGCCGAGCGCGAAGGCCAACAGAGCGAGGTGGAGGATGACCACATCTTCGGAAGCACCCAATTCCCGGGTGTGGAATGAGTAGAGGATGAGGGCGTTGTTGATGCCAGCGATCAGGAATGTGGTGGCGATGACCAGTCGCTTCAGATCACCTTCCTTCCGTGGACCGTGCCCCAACTCCTTGCCATTTTCTTCCAAGGTACGATAGCGTCCCTTGAGCCAGAAACCGACTCCGATGAGGATGGGGATCGTGAGGTAGAACAGGGTGGTCTTGAGTCCGCCTGAGAGAATGCTGGGGCCCCTGTCATCCATCTCTAAGTGCACTTCGGCGGTCTTGTCCTGGTTGCCCGCGGAATCGTTCCACATCACGTGCGCCTGCAGGTTCACACCGTCGTTCCACTCTTCGATCTCCCAGGTGTAGATGCCGTACTCCGCCGCTGCCTGCTTGCCGTATGGATCGAGTATGCGCTCTACTCCACCGTCATTCGCATGCAGCACTACCGTGTCATAAT
>JAKUTA010000253.1 GCA_022447885.1 Candidatus Poseidoniales archaeon
GCCGCGCGCGTCATTCACCACCTCGACATGCTGCTGCCGGCGATCAAGTTGGACACCGAGCCGCTCATCGAGGAGGCAGAGCGCATCGAGGAGCAGATCAAGTCGATGATGATGCATAAGCTGCAGGCGTCCGAGGAGGACATGGACCCGTCGATGACCGAAGGTGCCAGCAGCATGCTCTACGGTTGACTCAGAAGTCATCGAGTGAGCGTTGAGCAGCAGACGCTTCCGACTCTTCCTCCTCATCAGGAGGAGTGTGTTCAGCGAGCAGGGAATCGAGTTGCTCCTCAGTCAGCACCGCGACATCGAGGCGCTTCGCCTTGTCATACTTCGAGCCGGAGTTCTCCCCAGCGACCAGATGATGCAATTTTCCGGAGACCTGGGTGACCACCTTCCCTCCGGCCGCCTTGATGCGCAATGCGACCTCTTTGCGGGGTCTGGAAAGTGTGCCTGTGATGCAGAACGTCAGGCCCGTCAATCCACCTTCCACCACCGCCACCGGCTGCTCGTCGGTCACATCCAGCAGTTCCGCCAGTTCACGCACCATCGCCCCTCGCTCGGCCAGTCCGGAGAGCAGTAGGTCGGCCACGGTGGCACCGACCCCTTCGATGGCCATCAATGACCTCACGGCCCGATTGTGCTTGTGTGGCTTGCCGGTCTCGTCCTCGCCCGGTTCATCACCGCTCGTATCGACCAGTTCCAGCAGCGCATCGAGTGTCAGCACCTCGGCGGCGACCACGGCGGCGATCTCCGGCCCGATGCGCGGCAGACCGAGCGCGGAGAGGAACTTCGACAGGGACATGCTTCTGCTGCCATCGATCTCAGAGAGCACGTTCGAAGCGGACTTCTCCGCCATCCGCTCCAGGCCCATCAGGTCGTGCAAGGTGAGGCTGTAGAGGTCAGGAATCGAATCGACCAGACCAGACTCGGTCAGCAGTTCGGCACGCTTCTCTCCCACTCCGACCAGTTCCAATGATCTGCACCAGTAGATGAGCGCATGCACGCTCCTCGCCGAGCAGTCGAGGCTGGTGCAGCGCAGGAACGCTCCGTCGACCACCAGTTCCGTCTCACACTCAGGGCAGTGAGTCGGGGGCTGCACCTCCTTGCGCGGCGGCAGGGTTCCCGTGAACGGACTGCCATCAGCGTGCGACCTTCCCTCGAGGTCGGCCTTCTTGGCCCGGCCGAGGGACTCCTCCACCTTGGGGATGACATCACCGCGGCGCACCACGCGCACCTTGTCGCCGATGCGCACACCGAGCCGTTCGACCTCACCGGCGTTGTGCAGCGTGGTGTTCTCCACCGTCACGCCAGACACGGTCACCGGGGCCACCCGCGCCACCGGGGTCACCGCGCCGGTCCTGCCGGTCTGCCAATTCACCTCCAACAGCACGGTCGTCGCCTGCTCGGGAGCGAACTTCCAGGCGAGCGCCCAGCGAGGATGGTGGGCGGTCTTTCCGAGGAGTTTGCGCTTGTCGAGATCATCGAGCTTGAACACGACCCCGTCGACCTCCCAGGCCAGGTCGTCCCGGCGTGACTCCCAGTCCTCTGCCGCGGCGAGCAGCGCCTCGGTCACCTGCTCGTCATCGTCACCCGCGATGACGCTCGTCGTGGCGGTCTCGATGCCGACCGAAGCCAGCCAGGCGACCCTATCCGAGTCGAAATCGAACCACGGCCTGTCGGGAGAATCAGGATGGCGCTCCGCCGCGGGGATGAACAGGACTTCGTAGGCATGGAACAAGAGGTCCTCGGCGCGTCCCTTGCCCGCATCGGCATGCTTCTGCCTGAGCGAGCCGGCGGCGAGATTGCGCGGGTTGGGGGAGATCTCGGCGTAGCGTTCGCGGTAGATGGAGAGCGGCATCACCACCTCGCCGCGGATGTGGCAGTCACCTTCCCAAGAGAGTTCGAACGGGACGTTCGGGATGCGCCTCGCATTGGCGGTGACGTCCTCGCCTCGCTCGCCGTTCCCTCGTGTCGCCGCTCTCACCAGTCTTCCTCGGCGATATTCGAGGCTCAGGGCGCTGCCGTCGAGTTTCGGCATGGCGAGGAAGCGCCGGCCGTGGGCGGTCGTCTCGGCGACGAAGTGAGCCAGTTCCTCGGCATCGGAGGCCTTGTCGAGCGATTTCATCGGGAAGCGATGGGTCACCTTGACCGAGCCGGGCGCAGGGTCAGCACCCACACGCTGCAGCTGCGGATGGTCGGGAGCGAGTCGCTGCAACTCGTCCCACAACTCGTCGAATTCAGCGTCGGATATCTCCGCAGCGGCCTCGTTGTAGTAAAGATGCGAATGGTGGGCGATCCGCTCCGCCAGCGCCTCGATACGCCCCTCTGCAGCGATGGCATCCTCCTCGCGTGCGCCCATCGCTCTGCGATGGGCGCGACCCCTGAAAACTCCATCTTCTCGCCCTGAGTAT
>JAKUTA010000254.1 GCA_022447885.1 Candidatus Poseidoniales archaeon
CACCTGGATCCTGGCTAGTGATGACCCTTACCTCCCCGTCCATTACCCGACAATCAATCTTCTTGGGTTCCTGCAGGGCACCGAGCGCTGGATGTCGGTGGGGGTCTGTCAGACGGCGACCGCACAGGATTTCTTGTTGTTCGGGGCACTCTTGACCCAGGCAATCGAAGCTTCAGATCGACGGGTTGTGCTACTGGCCTCAGGAGGATTGAGCCATCGCTTCTGGCCGTTGAGGGAGTTCGCCGACCATGAGTCGGCGTCGTTGGAGAACATTCGGACCCCGGAGGCGCTCGGGGCTGATCAAAAGGTGCTCGGATGGTGGGAGCGAGGGGACCATCGAGCAGTAATCGAGTTCCAGGCTGAATACAGGCGCCATGCTCCGGAGGGCTTCTTCGGCCATTACCTCATGATGGTTGGAGCAATTGGAGGAACCGAGTGTGGTGCAGTCGGCCGCCGCTATTCGGAGTATGAATCAGCAGCCGGAACGGGCCAAGTGCACATGTGGTTCGAGAGGCCTTCTGGCGGTTGGACTGAACTGCGGAAGAGCTAAGGAATAGGAGGGGAGCGCATGCGGATAGCAAATGTTGAAGGCCGGGGTTCGCTGGTAATCGATGGTCGTGTCGTCGACGTTGAGACAGCGACATCGGGACGGATCACCAGTGATCCGATGGAGCTCGTAGACCTCAGGAATCATCCCCTCATGGCCGATCTGGTGGCGGACGAGGATTGTGATCAGGTCAGCGAGTCGAGTCTCGGCCCGCCGGTCCCGAGGCCCAGAAAAATAATCGCCATCGCCCTCAACTATCGGAGTCACGCCGTGGAGGCGAACAAGGCGATTCCGACTGAACCACATGTGATGGTCAAGTTTCCGACGTGCATCACGGGTCCCTACGACGATGTGCTGATGTACGACCTTGAAATGGTCGACTATGAGGTGGAACTTGTCCTTGCCATCGGACGTCAAGGTGTACGAATACCTAGTTCGTCGGCTTGGGACCACATCTCAGGATTGATGGTTGGAAACGATGTGAGCGATCGCAACGAGCAGTTTCGACCTCCGATTCGTCAGTTCTCTATGGCTAAGAGCTATGACCGGTTCGGACCCACTGGCCCCTTTCTTGTTACGCCGGAGGACCTGCCGAATCGCGACGATCTTGAGATCTCGCTGATGGTTGACGGTGAGTTGCGACAACAAGCAAGAACGAGTGACTTCATCTTCCCAGTGCCGGTGCTGATTGAGTGGCTTTCTCGCTATGTCACGCTTGAAGTCGGCGACCTGGTCTTTACGGGGACTACCGGTGGGGTCGGTGATTCGATGGACCCGCCCACCTACCTGCGTAACGGTCAGGTGGTCGAGGCCTTCGTCGAAGGGATCGGCACGATTCGTAATCGATTCGTCACTGGTGATTGCCAATGATCGTCGTTGCTGGCGGTGATCGCAGCAGCAACTACGGGGGATTGTTCAGTGGACACGTTGAGCTGGAGATGCTCCACTCCACACCGACGGAGGAAGAGCCAGATTCTGCTCTCGTTCATTTCCACACAGGTGCGGTGACCAACTGGCACCATCACCCGGGCGGACAACTTCTCTTTGTCGTCTCTGGCAATGCTCGTGTCGGGACCGTTGCCGATGGGTGCGTGGCCATCGGCCCCGGCCATCTGGTTGTTGCGCCACCAAACGAAGCGCATTGGCATGGAGCCGCCAAGGGAGCCGACTGCACGATGCTGGCTATCACATGGGGAACAACTTGTTGGCATGAAGAAGTACCGGACCTAGAGCACTAGAACCGTGCGTCAGGTCGCGGTTGTCGGTTGCGGTCCGGTCGGCGCCCTGCTGGCGAACCTTCTGGGTAGCGCAGGAGTCGAGACTGTGGTCCATGAGGCCTCCCTGGACCCCTATCCCCTTCCGCGTGCCTGCCACCTAGACGCGGAGATCATGAGGATCTTCCAGGGTGCGGGGCTCACAGACCAGGTGACAGACCTCGTCGAACCCAGTTTGGGAATGGAGTTTGTCGACGTTGACGGACACAGACTCTTCACCTACGAAGATTTCGAGCGGCCTCCGATACTCGGGTGGCATGAGGACTACGTGTTTCAACAGCCTCAACTCGACCGCGTCCTGCGCGAAGGACTCGAGAGATGGCCCAGCGTGGAGTTGAGGTTGGGGTCCGAGGTCACCGACCTCGGATCCATCGATGCCCGCTTCGTCGTCGCCTGCGATGGTGCCTCGAGTTCTATCCGTCGGAGTCTCGGCATCGGCCTCTCAGATTTGGGGTTCGACCAGCACTGGCTTGTAGTCGATCTGATGGTGGATGGCGATGCCGATCTTCCGACTGTCATCCAGCAGGTCTGTGATCCACAGCGGCCAGCTACCTATGTGCCCTCTGCCCATG
>JAKUTA010000255.1 GCA_022447885.1 Candidatus Poseidoniales archaeon
ACGAGTGGCGGAGATCGAGGACGAGACGAAGCACGACATCATGGCGCTGACGCGCGCGATGTCCGAGGCGGCGGGGGATGCGGGTTGGAGCATCCATCTCGGTGCCACGAGCAACGACATCGACGACACGGCGGTGGCACTGCAGATGCGTGATTCCATCTCCAAGCAGGTCGAATCCATTCAGCAGCTGATGGGAACGCTGTGCGATCTCGCTGAGCGCGAGCGCGACACCGTCATGCTCGGACGAACACATGGCCACGCGGCCACTCCGATCACCTTCGGCCTCAAGGTGGCCGTGTGGGTCGACGAATTCCGCCGACACCTCATCCGGTTGGTGCAGATGACCCCGCGCGTGTGCGTCGGCAAATTCCTCGGAGCGGTGGGCACTGGTGCAGCACAAGGTGACAAGGCGCGCGAACTCCAGGCACTCATCCTCACCCACCTCAACCTTGGGGTTCCTCTGGTGACCACCCAGGTAGTCGGTCGCGACCGCTACATCGAATGGGTCTCCTGGATGGCCAACGTCGCCACCAGCGTCGAGAAGATCCTGCAAGAGGTGCGCAACCTGCAGCGCAGCGAGATCGCCGAGGTGGCTGAGGCATTCGATACGGAAAAGCAGGTCGGCTCCTCCACCATGGCGCACAAGCGCAACCCTATCACCTCCGAGAACGCCTGCGGACTGGCGCGCGTCGTGCGCTCCATGCTGCTGCCGACATGGGAGAACGCCCTGATGTGGCACGAACGGGACCTCGCAAACTCATCCGCCGAGCGCTTCACGCTCTCTCACTCTGTGGTGCTGCTGGACGACATCCTCGCCAAGTCCGACAAGGTGTTCTCCAATCTGGTCGTCGACGCCGAGCGGATGCAAACCAACATCGACGCGCAGAAGGGTCTGGTGATGGCGGAGAAGGTGATGCTCGAGCTCGTCGAACGGGGTGTTGGCCGAGACGAGGCGCACGAAGTCCTGCGCACAGCCTCCATGGAGGCGATCTCATCCGGTGCGCACCTCGAGGACGTCTGCGCCCGCACTCCACCGATATCCGCACTGTTCGACGGTGATGAACTGCACGCGCTTTTCGATCCGTCGGGACATCTGGGCGTGAGTGGCGAACTCGTCGATGAGGCGGTCGAACTCGGTCGCAGGGCGCTCGATTGATCAGAGGACCATCATCAGGCCGAGCACGATCCCGGTGAGGGTGGCGGTGATCACCAGCATGAGGATCATCGCCTGCGGACCGAACTGGTTCGAATCGCTCAGAGCGGTGCGGAACAGTCCATGTTCCCTGATGGCGGTTAACAGGTTGGCATCCTGCAACTCCTCGTAAGGGGGCGGGTCGCGCCGGGGAATCCTCTCCACTCCCATATTGCACGTCGAGTGGGTGTCGGAACATAGCGATTGCCTGACTGCGGTGCAACACACTGCTGGTCATGAGAGTCTTGATGAGCCGCCGCATGTCAAAGTGAGGTGACATGCCCCCAGATATCCCGGTAGTGGACACTGCAGTCCATCTCGCGGTCGAATCAGGCTGCGGAGGTACGACGTTCGCCATGCAGCAGGCGCGCATGGTGCTCGAGGGTGATGGCAGGGTGGTCTGGGTGTGCTATCAACAGCCGGACCCTGGCCGGTTCTCACAACTCTTCGGTGGTCTCAATCCAGCCACCCTCGCTCGCTTCCATCGGCTCGTGACCGGGGAGTCGATGCCCCAAGGGATCGACTCGGCTCGTGAACTCGCTGATACGATGAGATCGATCCAGTTGATCGTCGTCGACGACTGGACTCCTGACAGCGGACACGTCAGCGCGACGACGCTCGCTTCCGTCGAGGCGCTGGCTGACAGCAGTTTCGCCGACCGAGTCGGCATACTGCTCGTTTCAGCGGCGTACTCCGATGCATCGGGGGAGCGAGCGCATGGTGGACTGAAGGCCCGTGGCGAGAACAGGTTGAGCGCATTCGGATTCTCGACATGGTGGTTGCGCACCGACGAGAGCGGTGTCGGGCGTCGAACAATCAAGGTGGGTGAGCAGGAGAACGCACTCCGGTTGAGTTCGGACGGATTCGAGAGAGTCTGATTCAGTCACCTTCGTATTCCAGCCCTTGTGCTTCAGCGGCGGTGCGAAGTATGTCCTCCATCTCATCAAGAGCGTCATCATCTGGTTCTTCGAACTGGCCAGGATCCTTCGCCGCCCCCCCGAGTTCGTCGTCGCCCGCCGCGGCCGGCTTGTTCGCCTCGGCGGCGGCGGCTCGGTTGCGCTGGGTCCGCTGCTTGATGAACCAGAGCAGCCCCATGACGCAGATACCCATCAAGACATACGCCATCAGCACCCGGTCGACCATGTACTCGCCCGTGCGCTCGTCAGTCTTGATTGTTCGCTGCCTC
>JAKUTA010000256.1 GCA_022447885.1 Candidatus Poseidoniales archaeon
CGCAACAGTTGACGCATTTCGCCGATCATCTTCCGTTCAGTCTCTAGATCGAGTGCCTGCTTCTGCAATTTGTCATCGAGTTCAGAGATGCGTTCCTCGAGTCTCTCCTTCGCCCATGCCGGGTCAGGGTTGCGCATGTTCCCCTCGCTGAGCAGTTTCTCACGCGTCTCGGCAAGTTGGGTCCTCAGCCCCCGCGCTTCGACCTGACAGACGTTCCGTCGCTGCTTCAAGTCGCGCACCCGATTTGTTGTGCGGTCCCGCGCCTGCCGGTTCTCCTCGACCAGCGGTTTCAGGTAGTCGACCTCGGTTTTTCGCTGCTCGATCACCGCGGGAAGCTGCTCGCGGAGTTCGATTCTCCGGGCGACGATGATCTCCGCCACCTCTTCGGGGGCGAGCGCGACGATCTGTTCAAGTTCCATGGTCCGGCCGCCCGACCTTTGGATTTCGCATAAAGGTTGGCCGTTCACCCATATTGGAGTCGGCAAGGTATGTGAACCCCTCATGGGCTCAGCGAGTTGGATGTACACCAGTTGGCGCGCCTCGGCCATCTCTCTGCTGTTGTTCGCGGCAGTCCTGCTCCCGCTGCTTCCCACCGTCGCGGCGAGCGGCGGTGGACTGCTCATCGAGGTGGCCTCGGTTTCAGTCGCTGGCGACGGCGAGGTCGGGGTCGGCGACGTGACGGTCAACTTCACCGTTGTAGAGGCCACTGGGGAAGCCGCCAATGGAACGGTGACTGCCACACTCACCACCATCTCGTCCAACGAACTCGGAAATTCGACGGTGACTTTGAACCTGAGCGCTGACGGCAGCCAGCCGGTGAGCGTGACGTTCATCGCCGTACCGCCGGGACAGCATCAGTTGCAGTTGCTGCTCGCAGGTGACGTGGGCGCCTCGAACTCCAGCCACACAGGCGACCACAGTCAGTCGGTCACTCGCCTCTTCCCCCATGACGTGAGCATCGAACCGGTCGGTCAATGGACTACAACCCCGTTGTCGGGTGGGGTGCCGAGCGGGAACCAGAGTGTGCGCGACGGCGATGAGTTGCAGCTGACGGTTCCGGTGGCCAACTCGGGTGAGGTCCCATGGAGCGGGCCGTGGGAGGCGGTCGATGGTTCAGGAGCCAGCGTAGCGGAGGGGAACGTGAGCCTCGACGCAACGGGAGTGGCGCAGATCGTGTTCAGCACGGCGCAGTTGTCCGAGGGTGAGTATCAACTGACGGTTTCTCTGCTCGCTGTCGGCGACGCGGATGCCAGCGATGATTCTCGTACGCTCACCGTCCAGGTGGGTCCACCACCGCTGGCGCGCCTGCAGCTGTCGGCTGGTTCGGGGAGAGCGGACGATGCTGGGCTAGGTGAGAGCGCGGAGTGGAACGTCACCCTCGGCAACGACGGCGAGGTCGATTGGAGTGGTAATCTCGAGTGCGGATTCCCAACGTCATCCAATACGGTGCTCTCGGAACAGTTGCTGGTCGCTGTCAACTCGTCGGTGAACCGCTCGTTCTCCTTCACCGCCAGACCCGGAAACCTCTCCTGTGGTGTCAGCGGAGGCCAGCGCATCCACACCGACTCGTCGACCACCTTCCTGCACCAATACAACATGCAGGCCGCCCACTTCAGCCCTGCTGGAAGTGCCGGCATCACCATCTCTGGCTCGCCGTTCCACTTCGGGGATTCCGCCAGCGCCAGCGCGCTGGTCCACAACGGGGGGGACCTGGCCGGGAATGCCCGACTCCGCCTCCAGGATGGTGGCGCGACCTCCGAAGGCGCCGCCCGGGCGTTCGACCTGGGGCACAGCCTCCAGTTGACGGCGGAGTTGAACCTGAGTTCGGGATCCGGCCAGCGCAGCATCAGCTGGGTCGTGCTCAGCGAGGATGGCATGGTCGATGAGGAGTTGAGCGGAACGTTCGCGCTGAACGTGCTGCCCAGTCAGGTTCTGGACTTGGCGCTCTCCGTACCGACCTGGACCGGCGCTGACGGTTTGGACGCCAAGGCCAGCCTCACGTTGTCCCCGGGCCGCAGCCGCACGGTTGAACTGGTGGCGGGATACCATTCAGGCACTGACTCGTTCGAGGTGCTGCGCACCACGGTCACGCTCGAACCGGGACAGCGCACGTTGGACATGGGATTCGGTTCACCTGACAGCGCGGACACGCTATGGGCGCAGGTCACCACGCTCGGCTGGACCGCATCGGGGGCGTCCACACTGCAGGATTCCCGTCCGGTGAGCGCGCCAACCGTCGAGTTGAGCGCCATCCTCGGTGGTTCGACCCCCGCTGTCCCCGCGGCTGGCAGCACGGTGAGCATCGGCTACACCCTGACGAATTCAGGCGATGACGTGACCCACGAGGGAGTTCTGACCTTGCTGGTCGCTGGAACCC
>JAKUTA010000257.1 GCA_022447885.1 Candidatus Poseidoniales archaeon
TGTTGTTGTCCCCCAATTGTTCAACCTCCACTTTCATTCAAGGATTCCAGTGACTGGCGGCCGAATTTTGCAGTCTACGCGAACAGGCCAGTCGGCGCAGGCGGGCCTCGCACTATCATACTTTCATGAGGTCATGAGGCAAGGAATCCACCTTGCTCGAGATTGGCTCGGACATATGGCGGCCTAGTTCGATGTCGGAACTTCTGTGAGGACTGGGCAACACCTGAAATACGACACACTCCAACCATCGGGGGAGTCACATGAGCGAGAAGAAACCGGGTCGTCTGTCGAAGGCTGCTGGAAAGGTCGGAGGAATCGGGAAGGCCGCGATCAAGAAGAAGGCGGCAGGAGCGATTGCCAGTGCGGCCAAACCAGTCACGGATGCCGTTGCTGAGAAGGTCGACGAGGTCGGCCGGAAGGCGATGGCGGCCGTCGAGAAGAAAGCCACGGAGATCGTCAAGGACCAGATCAAGAAGGAGACCAAGAAGAAGTTCTTCGGCCGCTGAATCGATTCTCAGAAGATGTTCGGCAAGTCACGAACTGTTGACGAAGATGAGGTTGACGAAGAACTGGAAGATGAGGAACCAGATGGCCGCCAACCCGCAGAGTCCCGGCAGTTGAGGATCTTCTCCAGCAACGAACACGTAGAGCATGATGAACACTGCAAGACCGGCGACGAACGCTACCCGGTAGAGGATCTGTGTGCCGACCCGCTTGCTGGTTGAGAGTTCCTTCCAGCCGTTGAAACCGAACCACTTCTTCACGAATTCAAGCGCGCCCATCGGGCCACCTCAGAAGATGCCCATGTCCATCTGAGCGTCTTCGCTGGCATGCACCCGCGGGTCCCAGCGAGGAGTCCAGACCAGGTTGACGTGGACGGTGTCAACTCCTTCGGTGGCGAGCGCCGCTCGGTGTATGCTCGCCATCAGTTCGGGACCGACGGGACAGCCGGGAGAGGTGAGCGTCATGTCGATCTCGACGTGAATCCCACCTTCTTTCTCCTCGGCACGAATCTCGTAGATGAGCCCTAGATCGACTAATCCCAACTGCAGTTCAGGGTCCTCCACCTCTGCGCAGGCTTCGAGCACCGCTTCCTGCATCGCCTCCGCATCCATCATGCCGCCCCCTGAGCCAGTTTCCGCGCCTCTTGGCGCACACGTGTGAACATGTTGAGGAAGCCGTTTGCCCGATTAGGTGAGAGTGAGTCGTGCAATCCGAGCTCGCGAGTGAAGGTCACCGGGAAGGTGGAGACCTCCTCGGGGGGTAGTCCGTTGATCGCTTTCTGGGCGACCGCCATCAGCCCTTGGACGATCTGGGCGTCGGCGGAACCGATCATCTGGAACCTGCCGTCGTCATCTAGTGAACAGAGGACGTGTGCCTCGGATTGGCAGCCGTGAACGCGGGTGTCCTCACACCATTCCTCCATCGGAAGAGGGGTGCATTCGCTTGCGAAATCGAACAGCATCTCGTAGCGCTCCATCGCATCGAAGACGTCGCTGAACTCGTCGATGACCTCCTGTAGAGAAGCCGGCCAGTTTCCCTCTCCCCAATCCATGCGCTCACCTCACGACAACCGGTCGATGACCCCCTTCAAATGTGTGACGAAGGCGTCTGCCTCCTCCATCGTGTTGTAGAGGTAGAACGAGGCGCGGTTGGTCGCCGAGATTCCGAGTCGCCGCATCAGTGGTTGGGCGCAATGGTGGCCGGTGCGCACCGCGAACCCACCTGCGTCGAGGAAGTGGGCAAGGTCCTCAGAATGCAGTGTGTCGTGCAGGAATGAGACAGCTCCCGAGCCGAGGTCACCCTCATGGTCGCCGTAGACGGTGATTCCCTCGATCTGCTTGAGTTCCGCCGCCGTGTGCCTGGCCAGACCGAGTATGTGCTCGGCGACCTCGTCCATGTCGAACTGGGAGAGCCAGTCGATCGCCGCCGCCCAGCCGATCGCTTCAGCGATCTTGGGCGTGCCCGCCTCGAACCTGTGCGGAGGTGGCTGGTAGGTGGCATGGTCGAGCCACGCCTCCTCGATCATGTCGCCGCCGCCGAGGAAGTGGGTCATCTCGCTGACTCTGTCCTCAGAGACGAGCAGCGCGCCCATGCCCGTGGGGCCGCACATCTTGTGCGCCGAGCAGGCGGCGAAGTCAGCGCCCATGGCATCGAAGCCGAGGCGGTCGTGGGCGACGGCCTGAGCGGAGTCGAGCAGGACGACCGCCCCCTCGCCGCCGTTGCCGCGGGTCTTGGCCAGCTCGATGATGCGCTCGACCGGATTGCGCACGCCGAGCACGTTGCTGGTGTGTACGCAGCCGACGAACTTCGCCTCTTCGATGGTCGCCTCGAATGCGTCCATGTCCAGGGTGTAGGTCTCAGG
>JAKUTA010000258.1 GCA_022447885.1 Candidatus Poseidoniales archaeon
CCGTTTGGCATTCCGAGCACTGCGGAGAGGCCGACGGCGTGGGGGGGCGTCTGAGATCCAGTGAACGTGATGGCGGTCTATTCCATCGCCCTACGAGCGGTACGCCGTCCCACCCATAGATCACGATCGCCGTCCCAAGAGACAGCGTCCACCGGTTCCGTGGTCGAAATCGTGTAGAGGTGTGTCTGGAGGTCAGAGGAGTAGACTTGGACTCCGGTGTTGGTGCACAAGGCCAGCCGATTCTGGGCTGCGTCGTAGGCGCCGCAGTTCACAGTCATGTTGATGTCGTCGCTCCAGGTGTTGGTGACCTGGTTGCCTGACCAGTAGAAGGCGCTGATTCCCCCCGAATCATTGACGACTATCGTCTCGCCGCTGTTGGTATGCCACCATCCGACGACGTTTCCTTCGAAGTTGGCGATGTATCCAGCATTGGCCAGGTTGGTGGCTGAGGCTGTAGGGGCATACGCGGCGGGCAAGGCGAGCGCCAGCAGCAGGAAAGTGGTCAGCACCACGGCTCTGCGCATGGGGATGCTGACATCTGCAGACGGTATGAATGCCCCGCTCGCTCGTTCCGGACTTCCACATGCGAGAATCCTGTTGAGTCGTCAGTCGGAGTCCTCGTCGGTTCCCTCTTCTTCGACCGGTTCGAGCACTCGCTTGGGTGTCAGCGTGGCCCTCTCGGAGGTCGGTTGGAGTACCCGACGGGTCGTCGGGCGCAGCACTGCCTCCCCTGACTCGTCATCCTCATCGTCATCCACTCGAGGCTTGAGGACCGGGCGGCGAACAGGCTGGATGATCGCAGTCGGCTTGAGCTCCGGTTCCGGCTCATCCACGGGCGGGCCAGCCACCGGCGGTCCGCCCACGGCCGGGCGAGGTCCGTCACGTACCAGTCGGCCGCCTCCCGGTGGACCGCGGGTGGGGAGTTCGACATCTGATCGGGGATCGATCTGCCGTTCTATGCTGAAACCAGTCCGCTCGGGCTTCGGTGCGACCTGCTGCGATTCCTCGAAGTCTCCGGCGAGCTCCCTCAGGGTGGTCGTCGTCGATTCTGCTGCCTCGGCGGCAGGCTCTGGTGTTGGCTCAATCTCGACATCCGGTTCTGCAACCACTTCTGGTGGCTCGGCAACTGGTGCTGATTCTGCTGGAAGCGCGGTCTTCAGCGGCTGGGCTGCTGGAGTCTGTGGTTCGATTGGGGCGCGCACCGGGGCTAGCGGACCCATTCGGGCCGGGCCATCGGCTGCTGTCGGTGCCGGCCTCTGTCCTATGGGCGGGCGCACCGGAGCGAGCGAGCCGCCTGGAAGGGCAGGAGTTGTCGGAGCGCCCGGCTCAGGTGTCTGGCCGAGTCGGGCAACCGCAGGCTGGCCGAGTCTGGGGGGGCTCTCGGCCCCGGCAGCTGTCCTTGGCATCTGGGCGCGGGCACCTCCAAGGGCACCCATCCAACGTTCTCTCCTGGAGAGCACAGAGTCACCCTGCTCAAGTTCATCGACTTCCTCCTCGACCTGCTTGAGGCGCTCCTGTTCCTCGATGTCCTCGTCGGACACGAGGCCGACCTCGAGTTGAGTGCGTATCTTGGCCTCGGCGGTCTGGCGGAATTCCTCGGCGCGGATCTCGAGGGTCGCCAGTCGTTCGCGGATCTCCGCCCGCTTGACCGCCAACTGCGCCTCGATCTCTGCTCGAATCTCGGACTCCCGGCGGCGGACCTCGATCAGCGCCTTGTTGCGCATGATCTCCTCGCGCTTGGCGAGCTGTCGGTCCAGTTGATCGGTGACCTCACCCTCCTTGCGGTCGCGGAACTCCTTCAGCCGGGCCTCCATCTCGACCTCCAATTCCATCGAGGTCTCTTCCTTGAGCAGGTCGAGCGAGGTCTCCTGGGATATCTTCTCGTTGCGCACGCGGGCGTCTATCTCAGCCATCACCTGCCGCTGGACGGCGGACTCGCGGGTACGGAACTCGTGTTCCAGTTGGTCGATCCACTCCTGCTTGCGCGCTTCGAACGTCGCCTCCAACTGCGTGCGCAGTTCAATTTCCCGGTCGTGGCGGAACAGAGACAGCCGGCTGCTGATCTCTGCCTCGCGGGCGCGCTTGTAGGCTTCGAACTCGTCTTCTGTCCGTCGCTGGAGTTCCTCATCGATATCGATCGACATATCGTGTTCGATCTCGTCGACCGAATGTGTGAATGTGAGGGCGTAGCGCTGGCGCAGCCGCCGCTTGCGCTCGGCAAGTCGTTCGGCGTAGTCCTTCTCCAACGCGCGCATGATCGCGCCGCGCACCTCGTCCCGCTTGCGTGCGATGGCGAGTTCCAGATCCTGCTGCATCCTCGATTCGAGTTGTTCCGTCTCTGCGGTCAGGCGTGATTCGAG
>JAKUTA010000259.1 GCA_022447885.1 Candidatus Poseidoniales archaeon
CCAGCAGTTTCTGGCGCGCTTCAGCGCCGTAGATTATCTTCTTCGCTCCCATATTCTCACCTCATCCAACGACCTTCGCCTGCAGGTCCTCCTCTTTGATGAGCAGGAATTCCACACCCATCCACTCGAGTTCCATCCCACCGTACTTGCGGTAGATGACTCGATCACCCTCAGCGACGTTCTCGACGTCCGGGCCGACCGCGACGACGGTTCCGACCGTCATCTTCTCGCGCGCCTCTTCAGGTAGCAGCAGGCCGCTCGTGGTCTGCTCTGCGGCTTGCTCAATCTCGACCAGTACCATGCTCGCCAACGGTTCGATTCCAACACTCATGTCCGCTCTCTCCTGAAGTCCACCGCGCACAATCCGCAGCGGACGGGACGTCGGAGAAAAATAGGCTACTTAAAGCCGACGAGATTGATTCTCATAGCATTCGTTCAAGATATCTCCCTGTATAGGAGGTCGGATGTTTGGCGACCAGTTCCGGTGGCCCTTCGACGACGACCAATCCGCCGCCTTCCCCACCCTCGGGCCCGAGGTCGATGACCCAGTCCGCCGACTTGATGACGTCGAGGTGGTGCTCGATGATGATGACCGTATGGCCGTTGCTGCGAATGCGCAGCAGCACGTCGATCAACTGACGAATGTCGGCGAGTGCGAGGCCCGTGGTGGGCTCGTCGAGGATGTAGATGGTGTGGCGGTTGGCGGGCCGGTGCAACTGCGTGGCGAGCTTGACCCGCTGCGCTTCGCCACCAGACAGTGTCGTGGCTGGCTGGCCGAGATGGATGTAACCCAGCCCGACGTCCACCATCGTCTGCAGGATGCGATGCAGCGAGCGGTGGGAGGAGAAGAACTCGGCGGCCTCGGCCACTGTCATCTCGAGCACGTCGGCGATGGTGCGGCCGCGCCAGGTCACCTCGAGCGTCTCCCTCGTGTAGCGGGAGCCGTTGCAGACATCACAGGTCACCCAGACATCAGGGAGGAAGTTCATCTCCATCTTGGTCGAACCCGCACCCTTGCACGCTTCACAGCGCCCGCCGCGGACGTTGAACGAGAAGCGCCCCGGCTCGTAGCCCCGTTCGCGCGCCAGACTGGTCTCGGAGAACAGTTGACGGATGCCGGTGAACGCCTTCGTGTAGGTGGCGGCGTTCGACCTAGGGGTGCGCCCGATGGGTGACTGGTCGATGACGATGACCTTGTCTATCTCCTCATGTCCTTCGATACCAGCATGGCTGCCGGGGCTGGCGTCAGCCGAATGCAGTTCACGCAGGAGCGCAGGAGCAAGGGTGTCAGTGACGAGGGTGGACTTGCCGGAGCCCGAGACGCCGGTGACGGCGATCATGCAGCCGAGCGGGAAGCGCACGTCGATTCCCTGCAGGTTGTTCTCACGCGCACCCAGCACGCTGAGATATTCTCCGTTCGGCTGCACTCTTTCCGATGGAAGAGGGATGCTCATCGCCCCTGAGAGATAGGCTCCAGTGATGCTCTCCTTGCTGCACAACAGATCCTCAAGGCTGCCGTTCACGATGATGTTGCCTCCCTCGCGCCCCGCTCCGGGCCCGATGTCGACCAGCCAGTCCGCCTGCCGAAGTGTCGCCTCGTCATGCTCGACCACGAGCAGTGTGTTGCCGATGGCGGTCAACTCGCGCAGGGTCTCGAGCAAACGAGCGTTGTCGCGCGCGTGCAGACCGATGCTCGGCTCGTCGAGCACGTACATCACCCCGGTCAGCCGGGTGCCGATCTGCGTGGCCAGCCGGATGCGCTGGGATTCGCCACCGGAAAGGGAGTTGGAGCGCCGGTCGAGGGTGAGATAGTCGAGCCCCACGAGAGCGAGGAAGCGCAGGCGGGACTCGATCTCCTTGAGCACCTCGCGGCCGATGTGCAGGTTCCGCTCGGAAAGCTGCTCGACCGCGTCGAGCACGTCGGAGGACGGCGGCGCCCTGCCGATGCGCTCCCAGGTGTCGTCGTCGGTGGCGCCAGCGGCCCAGACCTGCACCACCGCCAGTGCCTCGAGCACGCTGCATGTGGAGAAACGGGGCAGGGATATCTGCCCCACCGTGACTGAGCGCACGGCGGGATTGAGTTTCTGGCCGGAGCAGCCGGGACAGGGGTCGTCGGTCATGTACGAGATGAGGCGGTTGCGATTGCGATCGCTGCTGGTGTCTGTGAATGTGCGCTGCAAGCGCTTGAACACCCCCTCCCATGGTTTTTCCATCTGGTAACTGGAGCCGCGTTTACTCTGGAACAGGAAGCGAATGGCAGTGGACCCCGTTCCATGTAACAGGATGTCCTGGGCGTCCTCATCC
>JAKUTA010000026.1 GCA_022447885.1 Candidatus Poseidoniales archaeon
ATAGTCAGTATTAGTCCTCCGGAAAGCGGACTGCGGCCAACATCGGCAGTGCTCATGGGCCGGCAGGGACAAACCAACGCTATTGAATCCTCGCTCGGATGGTCCGTAGGGACCATTTGGGCATCCCAAGTGCATCCGAGTGTTCATCCCTCATCGAAAAGCGACCAGTCGTCCATCTCGGGCGTCTTGTACCACCACGCCCCGAGTTCGTCCTCCCACCAGCTGGTGCCGTGTTCGTCGGTCGTGACATCACCATCCACGACAGCGTCTTCCGCCTGCAGGTCATCCGAATCCCCGACGAATTCCTCCACTGTCGCTTCCACAGCAGCAGGCGGGGCTTCGGAGTCGGCTCCTTCTGCCCTCCGTCGCCTGATGACCACCGCGGCGCTGCTGCCCCCTGCGACCAGCAGGAGCCCGAGAACGATGAGAGCGAACATCATCCAGGACAGGGCGCCATCGCCGCCACGGCCGAGGAACAACTGCGCATCTGAACATCCGTCCTCCTGAACCGAGTCCCCGGAGTCGGTCCAAGGACACAGGTCGGCGGAGTCCACGACGCCATCGCCATCCTCGTCCCGCTGTGAGGCGCCGCACCCATCGATTACGTCTTCCAACTCCTCGGTGAGTGTGTCGGGGCAGGTGTCGTCAGCATTGATCACACCGTCCTTGTCGTCGTCCAACTCACCGTCCCAGCAGCCGAAGATGTCCACCTCTCCGATATGCTCGGCGGGCGTGTTCCTGCAGCGAGGCAGTTCATCTCCGTCCAGTACGCCGTCACCGTCGGTGTCCCGCTCAGCATCGGTGCAACCGTCGGGGCCGACGACAACTGCGCTCGGAGAGTCGAGGCAGTCGTCGACATCGTCGGTGACGCCGTCGCCGTCGATGTCGTCGGTGCAGCCGTCCCCATCGATATCCATGCCTTCGACTGCGGCGATATCGGGACAATTGTCGTGGAGATTCTGCACCCCGTCACCGTCGCTGTCAGCCTGGCTCGGGCTGCAGCCGTAGCCGTCGACCTGCCCGATCTCATTCTGTGGTGTTCCAGGGCAGCGGTCGATGACGTTGCCCTCGGAATCGAACTCCCACAGGCCGTCACCGTCGTCATCCCAATCTTCGAGTTCGTCGTGGCAGCCGTCCCGGTCTCCATCGAGCTCCGGCGTCGAGAACCAGCCGGTCACCCCCTGCGGACAGTCATCCTCGTCATCGAAGAGTCCGTCACCGTCGTCATCAGTGTCCTCGCCGAGCCCGCCATTCTCCGAGCCGCTGTCCTTGCAGCCGTCCCCGTCGTTGTCCGTCACTGAGTTGGAGAACCACCAGAGCACGCCACGGGGGCAGTCGTCGTCCACATCTGCGACACCGTCGTTGTCATCGTCGAAGTCCTCGTCGGTGTCCCGGCAGCCGTCGTTGTCGAGGTCGAGGTCACCACTGGAGTTCCAGTTGACCGCCCCAGTCAAACAGTCGTCCCAGGTGTCAGTGATCTGGTCCCCGTCATCGTCGAAGTCCTCATCCCAGTCGCGACAGCCGTCGCTATCCATGTCGTTGGCTTGAGTGCTGTTCCAGCCAAGTTCCCCGGTGGCGCAGTTGTCGTCTTCATCGAGCACACCATCGTTGTCGTCATCGAGATCCTCGCCGGCGTCACGGCAGCCGTCGCTGTCGTAGTCGGTGCTCAAAGAGGAGGTCCAGTTTCGGTCGCTGGGGGCGAAAGCACAGTCATCGTCGACATCATCCACGCCGGCGCCGTCGTCGTCGTCGTCCTCGAGGGTGTCGTGGCAGCCATCGCGGTCGTAGTCGTTGGCATCGTTGGCGGTCCAGTTGCGGAGCGTGTCCGGTCCGAAGCAGTCGTCGACCGAGTCGGGCACGCCGTCGTTGTCATCATCCATGTCCTCGTCCGAGTCGCGGCAGCCGTCACCATCAGCGTCGAGCGCCCAGTCGGTGGCATCCCAGTTGATCACCCCTGCGGGACAGTCATCATCCACGTTCAGCCGTCCATCGCCGTCCATGTCGTCATCACAGACATCCCCGATCTGGTCACTGTCCATGTCGGTCTGATTGTAGTTGGGCACGAGCGGACAGTTGTCCACCAGATCGCTACGGTTGTCGAGGTCGCTGTCGGTGGAAAGCCCCCAGACGAAACCGCTGCCATTGAAGAAGGAATCAGAGAAGTAGAGCGTACCATCGATGATCATCCCGCATCCGCTCGCCTGAGCGACCTGGTTCAGGCAGAACTGACCCGCGACCAGCAACTTCCCATTGCTGGAGAACATGGCGTCCGTCCCGCTGTCGAACAGCGGTCCGCCGGCACTCATCGCCCACATCCACTGGCCACTGGGAGAGACTCCCGCCACGAACACACTGTACGCAGCGTTGATGACCGAGTGTGCGCCGAAGGTGGCGTTCGCAATCGCCGGGTCATCGTTGTCGAACCAGCCGGTGATGACCACCCCGCCAAGCGGGTTGATGCCGATTCCGCGTGCGACCTGCGTGTGACCGGAACTGTTGACCAGCCAGTTCCAGCTGCCGTTATAGGCCAGTTGCCCGACGAACGCGTTCCATCCGGGGCTTCCTGTGCTGTTGGCCCAGTGAGCGACTCCGTCGATCTGAACAAGACCTGACATGGCTCCGCAGATGTAGATGCCCCCACCGCCGTAGGTGATGTCCAAGGGGATGATCGCGCCGTAGGTGGTGACCGCCGCGTTCGCCCACTGCCATGTGCCGTTGATGTCCATCTCCCCGACCCATGCCGCGGTGTTCCCAGGGCTGCCTAATGTCGTCGAACCGAACACAGGCGCCCCGTGGTAGTAGCCGGTGGCGAAGATACGATCGTTACCGTCGATGACGATCGCCGTGCCGTTCTCGTCGTAGGCACCCCTGCCGAACGAGACCCACTCGTACTCCCCGCTGCTGCGGTTGACCTTGGTCACGAACGCATCCTCATTATCCCCGTGGTTGTAACTGGTGTTGTCGAAGAAGGCATGGTCGCGGAACGCGCCCACGACGTACGCATCTCCGTTCGAGTCAACGGCCACTCCGTTCATCGAATCGTCATCGCCAATGCCGCCGAAGGTGGAGCCCCACTCCCAATTGCCCGAACTGTCGAGCTTGGCGATGAATCCATCCTTGCTCATGGCGATAGAGTACTCGAGGTCGGTACCGAACTCGATCACATTCCTGAAGACGCCGACGAGGAAGATCTCACCACCGGACGATACGGTCACGTCCAATCCGAATGCGCCGGAATCTGTCGCACCCATGGGGACGGTGGTCTGGGAGAGCCACTGCCAGGTGCCGTAGGGCGTTAGTTCGGCCACGAAGGCGTTGTGGAAGTCCTGGTCGATGGCCGTCAGATTATCGAAGTGCACCTCTCCGCGCAATGAGCCCGCGACGACGACGTTGCCTAACGGATTCAGCGCCAGTGAGTTGATGGTGACGCTGTTCTCGTCGCCCTCGCTGTTCGCCGAACCGCTGGTCGGGACCCCGGTGGTCACGAAGTCGGTGGTGCTCGCCCTGCCGGTGACCCGATTGATCGCTCCCTGCTGGGCGAGGGTGAGCACGACATCCTCGTTGAACAGCGATGATGTGTCCTCCTGCACCTCGACATCAGGCTGGAACGCCCCCAACAGAGAGGAGAGCAGCATGATGAGGATGAGCGCGGCGGCGGCCGTACCGGAACGCGATGTGCTTGTACTCATGCAGTGGTCCCTCGTAGGGCCGATTATTCAAAGTCGTGGTGCGTTGGTCTTGTGCGATGGATCCCGATATTCCCCAGCCGCTACACGAAAGGAGCTCGGACAACCACCGCTCGCACCTGCTTGCGCGGGTTCGGCGCGATGAGAACCTCATCGCCTTCCGTGACTCCAGAGATGTAGCCCATGCCGATGCCCACCCGGCCCAGACTCGGTGACGGACCGCCCGAGGTGATCGTGCCGATCTGCTCTCCCTCTCCATCGAGCACCTGCGCGCCCGGACGTGGAAAAGGCCCCCTCTCCAACTGACGCACGCCCCACCAGCGCGCCCTCTCGCCCTGTTCAGCCGCGGCGGCCGCTGCCACCACCCGCTGCTTTCCGAGGAACTCATGCCCGAGATGCAGACCGAATGGAACGTTGGTCTCCCAACTGTCGCGCGCCAGCAGGCTCGGGTCGACCGCATGCTCACCAGCATCCGCGAGCGGCGGCCAGAGGAAGTCCTGCCCTGAGAGCAGGAATCCCTTCTCCAGCCGCAGGGTGTCGCGCGCGCCGAGGCCTACAGGACAGATGCCGTGTTCTGCGCCGCCTTCGAGCAATGCGCGCCACAGGCCCGGCGCCGCCTCGTTCGGAACCATGATCTCGAAACCGCGCTCGCCGGTGTAGCCGGTCCCCTGGATCCAGCCGCCGACGCCCAGTTCATTCTCCCTGATCGGCTGCCCGCGGAAGTGGCGCACCACGTTCTCGTCACCCAGCACAGCGCTGACTATGGCAGGCGAGGCGGGGCCCTGGAGAGCGAGGATGGAGGTTCGCGCTGACAGGTCTTCCAGAGTGAGTGAACCATCAGCGGGCAGGTGTTGTCCGAAGTGAGCGGCCATGGTGGGGATCATGCTGGCGTTAGGGACCCCGAGGATGGCGACCGGAGAGGGCGTTTCCCAGTCAGCACAACCGGTGTCGAGGATGTCCTGGCGGCTGGCAATCGAGAAGATCATGTCGTCGATGATGAACCCGTCCTCATCGAGGAAGTGAGTGTAGGCGCAGCGACCCGGTCTCAGGTGACTCACTCTCTGTGTGGCAAGCCCCTCGAACCACTCGAGCACTCCATCACCGGAGAAGCGGAAGAACCCCATGTGCGACACGTCGAACAGGCCGGCGTTGGCTCGGGTGTTGAGATGTTCTTCCGAGATGTTGCTGTACCAGATGGGCAGTTCGAATCCGTGGAAATCAACGAGGTTGGCCCCGGCGGCTTCATGCTCATCGTACAGCGCCGTGCGCACGAGTCCTCCACCGCCCATGCCCGGCCGACCGCCGAGTGGCGCTTGAGCATGGCGGATTGGTTCTCTTCGCGGTTCCTGCACACGTTCGTTCCGAGTGTTCTGTCGTGCGCCGGCAAGCGATAGGCTAAGAGCAGAAGGCGGTTGAGGGTGGACTGTGACAGTCAAGTTCCGCGAAGGTGCCACACCGGGCGCCGTCCCGATGCTCGCCTTCGGCCCGCAGCACGACCGGCCGCAGAAGGAGGGTGCGAAACTGCAGGTGATCGACGAGTTGTGCGTCGGCTGCAACTACTGTCTGATGTCGTGTCAGGATGATGCGCTCATCGTAGAGGGAATCTGCGAGGTTCTGCTGGACAAATGTACAGACTGTCTCCGCTGCCTGCTCTGGTGTCCCACGGGCGCGCTCGTCTACGAGTGAGGTGTGCTCCATGGGTGACAAGCCGAAGGCGCTGATTGTCGGCTCCGGCATAGGTGGACTGGCGACCGCTGCCAGATTGGCGCAGGAGGGCAGGCTCGATGTCGAAGTGGTCGAACGGATGTCCTTCCCGGGTGGCCGGTTCACCCAGCACGACCACGATGGGTTCGCGGTTCCGACAGGTGCCGTGCACATGATTCCGCACGGACGCAAGGGGCCGATGGCGAAGCTGCTGTTCAACAAGCGCTCCAAGGGAGGTTTGGACCTCAAACGCCACGGATTCGAGTTCCTGCCGACGACCCGCTACGCAGGCTGGTTACGCGACGGCGAGCACCGCGCTGCGAACGGTCCGTTCGGCGTGATGCGCTGGTTCACCATGAAGGACAAACTGAATCTTCCTCGTCTGCTGTCCACCCGCGCACGCAAGCCGTGGGCGAAGGGAGAGAGCGAGGAGCCGGACGGAGACGAGTGGATGCGGCGTCATTTCAGCGACGACATGGTCGATTTCCTCGACGCGTTCGCCAACTTCGCCATCTCCCTGCGCTTCTCCCAGATGCCCGCCTCGACAGTCGTGCGCATGCTGCAGAACTGCTTCTGGCTCGACCGGCCGAGCATCCCGAAAGGTGGTTGCAAGGGTGCGATCGTGGCCCTGCGCAAGGACCTCAGGGAGAACGGAGCGAAGGTCAGGATGTCGCAGGAGGTGGCGGAGATCCTGCCCGGTGATGCCGAGGAGACGACCAAGAACCACCGCTTCGCGGTGAGTCTGCGCCGCCGTGGCCGACAGGACCCTGACTGGATCGGAGCCGATGCGATCGTGTTCAACGGGGGTCACCCGAACCTCATCAAGGCGCTCTCAGACGATTTCGCGGTCGACAAGTCGGTGCTCCAGCAGATCGAGCAGACACAGGCTGTCGGCGGCATCGGGTTCGTGTTCGCGCTCGACGACGACATCCCGCAGCGCGACAGCGGCGTGACCATGCTCACCGAGACCGAGCGCATCGGCGGTTACGTGCTGCCGACATTCAGCGAGCCCGCGCTCGCGCCCGAGGGCAAGCACATGATGATCACACACCAATACGTGCCCTCATCCGACATACAGTCGGAGATCGCCAAGGGTCGCGAGGAACTCTACGAGAAGATCCCCTGGCTGGCGGACCACGGCGAGGAATTGTGCGTGCACGCCTACCACAGGAACTGGCCATGCAATCGCTCACCCCAGGGGGCGGAACTGCCGGCGGACATCGGGGTCGACGGGATTCGGCTCGTAGGTGACGGCATCAAGGCACACGGCTGGATGATGGTGGAGGGCATCGCTGCCAATGTTCCCCACGTCGTTGACGACATCCACTCCATGACGACTGGCAACGCTTGAACCAGGCAAGCCGTGCGGACTCGCGCGGGCGAAACGCGCGAAGGGTTGCGCGCGCAATCATCAAGACAGGCATGCGGTAGGCTCGCGTCGATGACCCACCCTGAGAACGAGCCCATCCTCGAGTATGGACCCGGAAGTCCAGAGAGAGAGGCCCTGCAGGAGGAACTGTCGCGGCAGTCCTCAGAGGTCGTCGAGATCCCCTGCATCATCAATGGCGAGCCGGTGTTCACCGGTGACACCACCACCCAGGTGATGCCGCACGACCACGGCCATGTGCTCGCCACCGTTCACCTCGCCGGGGAAGCGGAGGTCAGGGCTGCGTGTGAGGCGGCCGTCGCTGCTCAGGAATCATGGATCGCCATGGGTTTGGAAGCCCGCTCGCAGATCTTCCTGCGCGCCGCCGACCTGCTCGCCGGTGACTGGCGGATGCGCGTGAACGCCGCGACGATGCTCAACCAGTCGAAGACGGCCTTCCAAGCGGAGATCGACGCGGCGTGCGAACTGATCGACTTCTGGCGCTTCAACGTGCATTATGCCTCTGAGTTCCACGACCAGCTGCAGCCGCTGGTCAGTCCCGAGGGATTCGTCAACACGACCGAGATCCGCCCGCTCGAGGGCTTCGTGCTCGCCATCACCCCGTTCAACTTCACCTCCATCGCCGGGAACCTTCCCACCGCGCCCACCCTCATGGGAGGGACCGCCGTGTGGAAACCGAGTCGCAACTCATACCACTCGAACTACGTGTTGATGCAACTTCTGATGGAGGCTGGAATGCCCCCCGGTGTGGTCAACTTCGTCCCCGGGAACCCGCGCATGATCGTCGACACCTGTCTCGAGAACCGCGACTTCGCCGGCGTCCACTTCACCGGCTCCACCCGCGTGTTCCAAGGGTTGTGGGGCAAGATCGCCGAAGCCCTTCCCCGACTCCGCTCCTACCCGCGCATCGTCGGTGAGACCGGTGGCAAGGACTTCGTCGTCGCCCATCCTGATTGTGATCGGCGAGGGCTGTTGATAGCGCTGTTGCGCGGCTCGTTCGAATATCAAGGACAGAAGTGCTCGGCGGCCAGCCGCGCCTACATCCCCGAGAGCGTGTGGGAGGGCATCAAGGGAGAATTCGTGGAGGAGATTCAAAAGATCACCATGGGCGACCCGAGAGACTTCACGAACTTCGTCACCGCCGTCATCGACCAGAAGGCGTTCGACAAGATCAGCGGCTACATCCGTGCGGCAGAGGAAGACCCCCTGTGCGACGTGGTTGTAGGTGGGGGATGCGACGACAGCAAGGGCTGGTTCATCGAGCCGACCGTGATTCAGACATCGGATCCCAAAGCGCCCTCGATGGTCGAGGAGATCTTCGGACCGGTGCTGACGGTCTACGTCTACGAGGATCACGACTTCGAGGACGTTCTGCAACTGTGTGACGAGTCTTCGCCCTACGCGCTGACCGGGGCCATCTTCGCCAATGACGAGGCGGACATCCAGACCGCCTACAACGCGCTGCGCTTCACGGCGGGCAACTTCTACATCAACGACAAGCCGACCGGCGCCGCTGTGGCCCAGCAACCCTTCGGGGGAGCGCGGGCGAGCGGGACCAACGACAAGGCGGGCGGACCGCTGAACATGCTCAGGTGGATCATCCCGCGCAGTGTGAAACGCACCTTGGAGCCGCCTCATGACTGGGGCTATCCCTTCATGGATGAGTGAACATGGACACGAATGTCGCATACCTGTTGATGCTCGGCACGCTCGCTGGCTTCGGATACATCGGATGGCGGGCGGCGACGGAGAAGGAACTCGACAGCGACGCCTATCTCTCCGCCCGCGGAACGCAGAACTGGCTGCGCATCGGGCTGAGCCTGTTCGCCTCTGGCGTGGGAATCTGGCTGCTGTTCTCCCCTGCTGAGGTCGGCTATTATGGCGGCTTCTGGGATGTCCTGGGCTACGCCCTGTCCGCCGCCACACCCTTCCTGCTGCTCGCCTACGTCGGACCGAAGATTCGGAGGAAACTGCCCGACGGCGTCACGCTCGCCGACTTCGTGCGCATGAGGATCGGGAGGCGGATGCAGGTCTACGTCGGCATCATCTCAGTGCTCTACATGTTCACATTCCTGTTCGCTGAATTCCTCGCCATCGGCAAGGCGATGGAACTGCTCGCCGGGATGAAACCGCTCTATCCGATTCTGCTGGTCGCCGCCGTCACCGCCGCCTACACCTCCTATGGGGGACTTCCTGCGTCCCTGCGCACCGACCGCGTGCAGGGTTGGTTGGTGCTGTGGCTGCTCGTGGCTCTGCTGTTGATCCTGTTCGGAGCGGACATCGGCACCATGCTGGAGCAGGCGAAGGCGCACACTCCGGAGGATCTGGAATGGGATTGGGCGCACGGCAGTATATCGGACATGAACAAGGCGTCGTTCCTGTCGGGACTGGCCCTGATCGTGGCGATCACATCGGCGGAGATGTTCTCGCAGGGCAACTGGCAGCGGGCGTATGCGTCTGAGGACGAGGATGCGCTCAAGAAAGGTGCTTGCTTCGCTGCTGTGCTGGTCCTGCCGCTGATTTTCATCATGGGATTCCTCGGAACCGTGGTCGCCGGTCAAGGTGCTGTGGAGGACCCTTCCATGGCATTCTTCCTGCTCATCGAAGATGCAGGCGTGTTCATCATCGCCCTGTTCATCATCCTGGGGATCGCGCTGGTGTGTTCGAGCGCTGACACCCTGCAGAACGCGGTTGTCGCATCGATCAGCCGGGACCTGTCCGACGGCAGGATGGACCTGAAGACCGCACGATTGGTGTCGCTCGGACTCATTCCAATCGCCGTCTACCTCGCTACCGAGCCGACCATACTCGGACTCAAACTCGATGGCCTCGGTATCTTCGAGATCTTCCTGTTCGCCGACCTGCTGGCCACCGCCACCGTGCTGCCGGTGCTGCTCACACTGAACGACAGAATCGACGGACGCGCATCCCTCGCCGGGGCCATCTGCGGACTGCTGTCCGTGGTCCTCTACGGCGTGGTGACCGCAGACCTCTCCGCCGGCATCCACTACCTCATCTCACCCACGAACGATATCGGATTGGCGAACCTCGGTGTGTTCCTGAGCGCGCTCATCGGTTCCGGGCTCGTGACCGTGATCGGCAGCAACGTTCTGCGCGAAATCGACTCTCGAGAAGCGTGAGATGTTGATTCACTGAGCCGACACTATCAATATGCAACAGGTAAGAAACTGTTGTGAGGTGCGACTCTGCCAATAGTTGATCCTACTGATGCCGCTGCATATCTCCGGGCGATTCGGCTCGTGATCGGAGGCGATGGCGTCCATCGTCGCGAACAACGCCGCGAAGCGGATGTGGCGGTCCGCGAAGAGGTGGCCCGAGCATCAGGACGCGTACGCAACCACCTGAACAACGTGCACGACTCAGCATATCGAGCGGGCGATACCGAACTCGCACAGGAGTGCGCCCTTGCACTGGAGGAGGTCGATGCACTACGTAACGACGTCGAACTGGCGGCGACGGGAGCGGACCATCCCTTCTTCTCGCGCCAGAAGGGTGTCTCGAAGCGGACCATCAACCGGCTCATCAAGCACGATCATGCCTCCCTTGAGATGGTGAGGAAGGCGGTGAACGCCAGCAACGACCTGGAGAAGGCGTACGCGGAGTCGAATGGAAATTCAAGAGTGATGGAGAATGGCTCTGTCACTTTGGAGTCAGTCCGCAGGTGCCAGCAACTCGTGTCCAGCTGCCGTGGCCATT
>JAKUTA010000260.1 GCA_022447885.1 Candidatus Poseidoniales archaeon
ACTCCGAGTGGCCTGGAAAGCCACGCACGACCAGGAAGTATCGAATCACCTGGCCGCCCAACTGAATCCTGACAACACAAAACGAATCGCTCTGGCACATCACCTGACGGGTGCTGTACCGCGAGCGTGTAGACGTGGCGCTTGAACGACGTCCTGCAGGTGCGATGCCTGTACAAACGTAGGAGACAAGAGAAAATGAAGAAAGAAGAAGAGAATGAGATACGCGTAAGCGTCACCCTGCTCGATATGAGCGGCGACACATGCGCGCAAATGACACAGCCTGAGGCGCTCGACCTGGTCGAGCAGCACTCCGGCACCCACTGGGTGTTCGCCAACAACCGCCTCGTCGAGGCGGCTCAACTGGCCAACGCCGACTGGGCCGAGATGGCTGAGAACAACACGACGGTTCAGCTGGTCCCACAGCTTGTGGGAGGCCTCTGAACCTGATTGCGAACGTGTTCGTCGGGGCCGCAAGGCCCCGGCGGGCACAACTGGATCCACATAACAAGGAGTTGAAAATATGACCACAGAAATACACTGCGAAGAATGCAACAAGACGGTCGAGTCCATACGAGACGAGGAGCGTGGCGAGAGCCACTGCCCAGTCTGCGGACTCGTGCTGTCGGAGAACGAACAAGAGGAGGCTCATGCAGGCTACCTCGCCGAGGGCAGCAATCACGGCGCCCGCAACCGCACCCTCGCCAACGGGCAGAAGGTGCTCGGTGGTACAGGCCCGAAGAAGTGGGAGGCTCACAAGTTCGGCAAGGCAAGCGTGCGGCTGTTCTACACCGCGCGCAACAACGCCAACCGCGACGAGAAGAAGCACGCCCGCGCGCTGCTCGTGCACGAGGAGGTCGAGTCCTACCAGCTCGGCGAGTACGTGAACGAGTGCGCTTCGGCGGTAATCCAGGCCGGCTGGGTCGACCAGCCCGACGAGAAGGATTCCGGGATGGCGAAGAAGCTCGGCAAGTTGCCGCGCAATGAACTGCGCTTCCTGCAGGGCGAGCCGCAGGATTACCAGATGGGCGTAGCCGCCGTGGCCGTGCTGATGGTGACCTCCGACCTATGCCCTGTCGAGGGATTCGACTGGAAGGCGAAGGCGAAGGAACTCGGGCTGAAGTCGAATGACCTGCTCAAGGCGAAGAAGGCAATCAAGGGGCGCATCGCCCGCCTGATGGCCCTCGGGCGCTTTCACGTCCTCAAGGCGGTGCTGCGCGATGTGCGCATGTCGACCACCCCCAACACCACCCACAACCCGCCGGTGGACTCCACCGATGTCGCTCTCACCCAGCGCGCCGTGAACCTCGACGCCGAGGTGAGGCGTCTCGGTGAATGGGCACGTCAGCAGATGCCAGAGCACAGCCGTGACATCGTCAATGGTGTCGAGGCATACCTCAGCCGAATCGGCGAGCCAGGCACCGCGACCAACTACAGCAACATGCCTCCGAGCATGCTCATCACCACGCTTGGCCGCATCGCGGTCGCGCAGACCGGTGTCTACGGCAAGTACGCCAGCCTCGCCGAGCACATGGGCCACAGTGATGGTGGGGCAACCAACCGCCTCTCCGAACTGCTCAGCGACCTCGGCCTTGCATCCGTGGACGTCACGGGGGAGGAGTGATCGACATGGCGACGTGCATTAGTTGTGCAGAGGACGACGCAATCCCCCGCGAGTGCGGTTTGGACCTGTGTGATGTCTGTCACATGTGGGTGACGAGTTCACTGGAGTTGACGCAACGCGCGTCCTGGCGCGGTCCCCTTTGGCCACACGTATTGGTAAACGAAGAGCCTGAACTCCTGACGAAGGTGAGGAAGGAACTGCAGGAACTGCAACTCAACGAGAGAGAATCGGAAGGGGATGAATTCGCTGACGGTTTGGTACCCCGCAGCGAGGTACCCCTCAGCGAGGATGCCTGGCTTCGGTATTTCCGTTGGCTGCTCGGTGACGAGCACGAGCTCTTCAAGAAGATGCAAGTCCATGTCAGCATGCGCGCCGAAGCAGCCTCCAATGGCATCAGTTCGGTTGAGGAGATTGCAGAGGATCTCAACGCCATGGCTGCTGTGTTCACCAAGGTTAGGGATGCGTTCTTGAGCGACATCCCGAATGGCGGTGACACGCCGTTCATCCCAGAACCCACGACCAGAATGTTCGGCACCCATATGGTGCGGATGGACATTGAGTTATTCTGGGTAGACGAGATTCCGTTCCGCCATGGTTTGGGGAATTACCACCGCTTCGCCGAACTACTGTTCGACAGCATGAATGGGCTGGACACTCGGGCGTTAGGTGACAGGA
>JAKUTA010000261.1 GCA_022447885.1 Candidatus Poseidoniales archaeon
CTGTAGTTGGATCGACGAATGGCTCGCCTGGTGTTCCAGCCAGGAGATCTGGGCGCGCAGCCAGCGATTCTGGGATGAGGAGTTGTCCGGTCCCGTACCCCCCCTGAGCTTCCTTCCGAAGGGTTCCATCGAGGCCGCCCGCGGTACGGCCGCTGAACTGGACGACTGAGACGAATCCGTCACCGACCCTGTCGAACAAGCAGAACAGGGGGGTGGTTTCATCCCTTGTCCCATTGCTTCCAAGCATCGGTTCCAGCAGCATCGACATCGGGCTCGCTCTGCACTTCTGGGGGTGAATCCTCCTCAACAGCCGGAAGATGCAGCACAGATGATGATCGGATCCCATCCGGCCTGTCAGCGAACGGGGGTGCGACCGCCTGTTCATCGGATCCTGTCTGAAGCGGTGCGAACTGCACCTCCATGGTCGTATCCGGGCCGAGTCGCTCACGGATGCGGGCGAGTTGGTAGATCTGGTCGGTGGTCAGCACCGCCTGCCCGGGTTCGATTCCGGTCGATGCCGGGTCGATTCCCAGCGGCACCTCACGGCCGTCGGGGGTCTGTAGCAGCAGCGGCTGGCTGGAATTCGTGGCTGACCTGCGGCTGGACCAGCGGATGAGCAGGGACAGCGGCAGCAGGCAGGTTCCAAGCACCAAGGTGAAACATGCGCCGGCGAACCCTGGGTCACTGAGTGCCGCGGCGCTGGCGGCGTTCTGGTCGATCACCCAGGTCGTCTGGTTCGAGTTCGATTCGAACGTGAAATTTCCATCTGAGTCCACCTTCCACCAGGCGAGTGGTTCGAACACGGAGCCGTCATCGAATTCAATGCGCCCCACACCCACCCACAACGACGGCTGCTCCGCACTGACGTTCTCACCATCGGGTCCGACCAACAGGACCTCACCATCGAGATCGGCGGTCGAATCCACCTTCTGGTATGCTGCATAGATGTTGTTTGCCACCAAGTCAGCGGAGGCTGTTCCGCCGGGAGCCAGCACGACCAGATTGTTGTTCTCAGGATGCATCTGCTCGGACATGTCTGGCATCACGCTGAACATCCATATCGTGCCCAGAACCAACGATGCCGCCCCTATGATGAGCAGCCTCCTAGGCCACGGGTTGCGGACATCCACCTCATCCTCCGGCGAAGAACGCACATCGGGCGTGGTAGATGACGCTGACACCACCACCTTCCAGACGGTCCACCCTCATCAGGCGAGCGGTTCTCGCTGCTCGCAGCGCAGGGCGCCCGGAAGGGGGCGGGGCCGGACTAGAACAGGTCGTCAGCGGCCACCAGGCTGCTCTGCTCCGCCACCCGGGACAGCGCCTCGCGCCGGCGGCTCCACATCACGAAGCCGGCCACGCCCAGCAGGCTCAGCGTCAGCAGGATGATGATCGCCGGAACGCTCCACGCGCCCAGCGTCTCCGCCGCCACGTCCACCCAGCCGTTGCTCGAGCTCAGGTCGTCGCTCACCGACCAGATGTTGTCGCGCTCGTTCGACTCGACGATGTTGTTGTCCGGGTCGAGCACCACGACCACCTCGTGGGAGCCGGCCCGCACCGGGTAGAGCAGCACGATCTCGGCCGGGTCGGTGCGGTCGGCGGCGTCCGGGGGCATCATCGCCCCGATCACCTGCCGGTAGACGACGTTCTCCTCGTCGCAGCCGTTGCGGCGCACGTCCTCCTTGTCCTGGTCCTCGCAGATGATCACGTGCACGTCCGTGGCGTGCACGTTGCCGTCGTTCACGATCAGCACCGTGATCGGGATCATCTCACCGACCTTCGCCGACCGCTGGTCGACCATGACCTCCTCGAAGCGCAGGTTCGGGGCGCGCAGACGGATGATGACGACCAGCTCGTTGCTGTCCCGCTCCTCGCCCTCCCACGACTCGCTGTCGTCGAAGTCCCCGCCGTCGAGCGCGTTGCCGAACAGCGAGCGGACCTTGAAGCCGATCTCCTGGTTGCCCAGCGCCGCCTCGGGGCTGATCTCGACGATGGCCACCAGCGGCAGCGTCTCGTAGGCCGCCATCTCGGGCAGGATCCAGGTGCCGTCGGCGTGCCGCACGCACTCGTCGGCGGGCGCAGCCTCGCCGACGTCGAGCGCCCTGCAGGCGACCTCGAACTCGCCGTCCATCGTCGCCCAGCGGATGCTCCACTCCTCGAGGTGGCCCATGCCCGGACGCTCGTTCCACAGGCCGGTGCCCAGGTCGAGGGTGTGGTTGTGCAGCGTAGCCCGGTCGGCCACGTTGCCGTTGTTGCTGACGTTCAGGTTGAAGCGC
>JAKUTA010000262.1 GCA_022447885.1 Candidatus Poseidoniales archaeon
TCGCGGACGATGAGCAGACCCGCCGGAAGTTCCTCGAACGTCTGCTCCCGCTGTACCCCCATCTGACGACGGCAGACCTGACACCCGACCAAGTGGGGCTGCGCAATCGCGCGTTCGACGAGCAGGGAAGGGCGGACCATCGCTTCATCGATGGGGAGTCTCTCGGGCTGCCGAGGACGCTACATCTGCTCGGCATTGAAAGCCCGGGAGTGACCGGCTCACCCGAGATAGCCAGAAGGGCGGTCGATTGGCTTGAACGACTTCCGTGAGCAGAGAACGGCGCTTGAGGAGATTTCACAACCATGGATTCCAAGGGGAGGTGTGATGAATGCCGCAGGTCTGGGAAGCCGTATGACCTCGTCGACACCCGTGCTCATCCTCGGAGCCGGCTATCAGGGCAAGGTGCTCTACGACCTGTTCAGTGAGAGCGGCCGTACGGTGCTCGGGTTTCTCGATGACGACCTGGAACGAATTGGATCCTTGCATGTCGGATTGCCAGTACTCGGTTCACGCGACTCCGTGGACGCCGTGGTGTCGGAGTTGGAAGGGGCCGGTTCTGGGGTGGAACTGGCGCTGGCGATCGGCTCCAATGAGGCGCGACAGGACGCCTATGAGTTCTGTATGGATCAGGGGTTCCCCATCAGTCAGGCGATCCACCCGACCGCATTCGTGGCCGGCACCGCCATTGTCGGACCAGCACTGCAGATGATGGCAGGCGCGCAGGTCGGGGCATTCAGTCACGTTGGCGCGAATGTGATCATCAACTCCGCTGCCAGTGTGGATCACGACAACCGTATCGAAGACCACGTCAGCATCTATCCAAAAGCCGTCTTGAACGGCCGGGTCGTGGTCGAGCAGGGAGCGTACGTCGGCTCAGGAGCCGTCGTGCTGCCTGGTATCACCATAGGCGAGCGCGCCTACGTGGGCGCCGGGGCGGTCGTCACCCGCGATGTTCCCCCTGACACGACTGTGTCCGGTGTTCCCGCCCGCGTGCACTGAGTCAGCGGCTCTCAGTTCGACCAGACAGAGTCGAGCCAGACCTCGATGTCATCCGTGCTCGGGACATCGTTTCCCATCCGCTCGCTCACCATCGCGGCGGCCGCGCTGGCCAGCCAGGCTGATTCGGCAAGGCTGGCATCACTGGCGAGCAGACCCGCCATCATCGCCAGTACGGCATCACCGCAGCCGGAGGTGTCGAGTGGTGCTGGATTGAATGCCGGCAGTGAGGTGGTTCGAAGTGCGACATCCGCGGCCCCAAGATCGAGCAACCACATCCCTTGAGCACCTCGGGTCACCACCACCCGAGTCGCACCGCTCTCCTCAGCCAGTTCCTCGGCGGCCGCTTCGAAGTCAAGTTCAGCGAAGGCGCGGGCGAGTTCCCCCTCGTTCGGGGTGAGCAGGGTGGCTCCGCGGTGTCTGCGAATGTCAGGGGAGCAGGTCACACACTGGACATCCGCGGCCACAGGCAGACCTGCCTGCGCAGCGGCGGTGATCGCCGCGTGTAGTTCATCACCGAACAACCCGAAACCGAAGTCGCAGGCGACGAGGACATCCACTTGCTCCTCTGCGATGATCGATTCCAGCCGCTGCACCACCTCGGCACGCGCGGCGGTCGGCAGCGGCGCGCAGTCGATGTTGGTGCGCTCGAACATCACCTCTTGCTGTGACACCCAGCGCTGTTTCATCGGGGTCGGCCTGTCCACCACGCGGACGAATTCCGCGCGCAGACCCACGAGTGCGCCCCGTGCCCGCTCGCCCAGTTCATCATCTCCCGTCCAGCTGACGAGGGTGACCTGTGCTCCGAGGCCAGAGAGATAGCGCGCCACCGCCGCGCTGCATCCGACCTCGAATTCCTGCTCCTGCTCGCGGAAGGAAGCCCCGGGGTGGTCAGGAACCTGCCCCAGCACCTCCCCGTGGGTGTGCAGGGCACAACTGATGTCACCGACCACAACCACTCTTCTGGTGGCGATTCCCCCCAGCAGAGCCCGCAAACGCTCATCATCGAGGGCGTGCCGCTCTCGAAACGCACGACAGAGTTCGGGCAGCATGCTCACCCGGTCAGAGTGAGTGAGTTCGCGGTCCACGATGTGGCTCGAGGAGAAGATCGGCGCGGGCGGTCCGAACGCCATTTCGCCCCCGAGTTGGGAAATCCGGCGTCGATGCTCCCCGAACAACCCTTCTGTATGTGCTTCCGCCTCCAACCCCTTGGCGTAGACATCCGGCTTCAATGCCTCAATCAGTTCACCGGCTCCATCCGCATGCGTCACCGTCACGAA
>JAKUTA010000263.1 GCA_022447885.1 Candidatus Poseidoniales archaeon
GTTTCCCTCACCGGGTTCCTAACGAATATTGGAGGTGAGAATGTATGGGAATATTGAGTTGGATTTGGACTGTAATATCAATTGGTGGAGAGACAGATGAATGAGGCTCGAGTACTGCTCGAACACTCAGTGTTCAATCATCGGAGAATTTGATGAGACGGGTCGTGCGAAAGCCTTGCAGTCCGCGGAGGTAGCGCCGTTCGCGGATGTCGTCGTCGAGGTCTGCATCGCCGGAGTCGATGCGCAGTTCATTGAGGATGGCGAGTTTTCCGGGCGTCGCCACGCCGAGGATGTTGTCCACCCCCACAGCCCGCAGCACCGCCGGCGAGAGTTGCAGATTCCCCCGCCCGATGAGGAATCCCTGGCCACCCATGGGCGAGAGCAGCAGCAGCACCCCTGCGCTGTCACCGCCGCCGTCGTTCGACTCGGCATCGAGCAGTTCCAGCAGGCCATCTTCGTTGAGGTCGCGGCCGACGAGAACGCCGTCGCGACTGGCGTCGATGCCCAACAGAGTCGTCTGCATCCCGAGATTCTCGGAAATCGCGCGCAGGGTTCCGCCAGAGCCCCAGATGATGAGCATGCCCGGATTCTCCTCCGCCAGTTCGCCGACGTGCGCGGCCAGCCCTTCGAGCACCTCCTCCTCTTCGGCCGCCTGCACGCGCATCTTCGCCCCCTGCATCCATCGGGGAGACGACGGGGTCTGCACCTCGGAGTACATGCGGATCTTCCATTCGCCCTCGCGATACGCCTCCTCGTCGAGGTCCATCACCTCGGTGCTGGCGAGCATCAGGTCGCCGGCGAGCCAGGCGGCGAGCACCTCAGCGGCGGCGTTGGGAGTCGCTGCGAAGCAGCCGCTGTGCATCTTGACGCCGGTGGGGACGCCGACGAGCGGCAGGTCGGTCCGCTCAGCCGCGTCCAAGGCGGCGACGATGTCGCGGGTGGTGCCGTCGCCGCCGGCGTAGAACAGCAGGTCGATGTTCGCGTCGAGCAGTTCTGACACCGCTCTCCTGGTGTCCTCAGCAGTGGATTCTGTCGGCGCGCGGACCACCTCCACGAAGCTGATCCCAGCAGGAACCCAGTCGGACCCCATCCTTCCGGAACAGGTCATCATGTGAGGAGCCTCCCGGAGATGTGCGAGCAGTTCCGCGAAGCGCTCGAGCGCAGCGGTCATGCGTGGCCCTGAACGGTCGACTGCGCCGGCGGCGCGCGCCTCCGCGGCCCGCCCGTCGGTTCCCTTGAAGCCGAGCCGTCCACCCAGCCCGGCGTCGGGGTTGACGAGTATCCCGATGCGGGTCATGCAACAGCGAGAAGTCAGCCTTCACATCAACGCTTTCGAGCGCACCTAGGCAGCCCGTCCACCCATCGGATTCAAATTACGTTGCACGCTCGCACGGCTGGCGTACGCATGGCAGAAGCGAAACCGAAAACCCCGACAACAGTCGAGGATGCCTTCAAGGTCGAGTTCGAAAAACTCGTCCGCGTCCGCGACGCGGAGGATGCCAAGGTAGCCAAAGCCGAGAAGGAAGCGTCAATTGAGGCAGCCCGGGCAGAAGCCAAACTCAAGGAGGCAGAGGACGCTGACAGAAGGAAGGTGCAGGAAGCGGAGGCGGCGCAAGCAGCCGTTGCTGAAGCAGCCAGGTTGGCCACGCTCGCTCCCCCACCAGATCCGGAGCCTGCGCCGGAGCCGGCACCGGTCGGACCTCCCCTGACAGCACCCGAACCCTCTGGCCCTCCTCTCGAGGCACCTGCTCCTGCCGGACCGCCACTGGAGGCGCCAGCACCCGCTGGACCACCGCTGGAGGCGCCCACGCCTGAACCGGAGGATGAGCCGGAACCCGAGGCTGAGCCGGAGTTCGACCCACTGATCGACCCACTGCTCGACTCACTCCCACCCCTGATTGCCGACGACGCACCCGAGCCGGAAGCGCCCCCCGCTGAACCTCCTGTGGAAGCACCACCCGTGGCCATGCCGCCGATGGCACCACCGCAGGGTGGACCGCCGCCGGGAATGGGACCGGGGGGGATGCCGCCGATGGGACCGCCGGGGGGTGGACCGCCGCCAGGTATGGGACCCGGAGGTCTGCCACCGATGGGACCGCCGGGAGGCGGGCCGGGTGCGATGCCGCCGCTGGGACCGCCGGGGGGACCGCCGGAGGGACCGCTGCAGGGACCGCTGCAGGGACTGCTGCAGGGACCGCTGGGGTTACGTTCTTTAATCCGAGGGGGGTCTCCGATACATACTTGGAGGGGAGCAGCCGGGGCGCCGGGGGGGG
>JAKUTA010000264.1 GCA_022447885.1 Candidatus Poseidoniales archaeon
CCACAGTCTGTCACCCCTCCCTGAGGGGGTGGGGGGAGGTGAGGTACGAACCTCAGATACGCGCAGGCGACGGTTAAACGGGTTTTCTGTTTCGGGAGCTGAACGGTTGGTCGTGTAATCATCTCGAGTACCGGTATCCGTCGCTTGGAGGCCAGCACGCCACCGAAGCGCTACAGAGAGGTGATTCCAGTGCTTGCTGCTCGACTTACAGGGATCACAGGTATAGGGCTCGACAGTGTGGCTGCAGCGGCCGGAGAAGACGCGGCTGTTTTGAGGCTTGAGAATCTCGATACAGATATTTCCGTCCCAGAGATTGCACTTGTAGAGACCCGGCGTTCAATCTCCGATGATCTCAACAACAGTTGGCTTCCGTTAACAGGACGGATGGAACTGCGCAGCGCGGTTGCAGCGCGGCTCAATTCACAAACTGGGATCGACTACGACCCCAATACACAAGTCGTCATTACTTGCGGCGGGATGGAGGGTCTGCTCGACACTCTGCTGGCAGTAGTAGACCCCGGTGACGAAGTCATCCTCACCGACCCGACCTACGCGGGGATGATCAACCGGACGCGTCTGGTTGGCGGTGTTCCTGTGTTCGTCCAGTTTCGCTCTAGCGGAAACGAATGGCGGCTTGATCTCGACCGGTTGGCAGATGCGGTGACATCTAAGACCCGCAGTCTCTTCATCATGAACCCCTCCATGCCATCTGGTGCAGTACTCAACCAAGAGGAGTGGGATGCCATTGCTGCGACCTGTATCGACAACGACCTATGGCTGATCTACAACGCTGCAATGGAGAACATCCTCTTTGACGAGCGGCCCTATTTCCATCCGGCCAGTTTGGACGGAATGGCGGAACGGACCATCACAGTTGGGTCAGCGTCAAAGGAATACCGCATGATCGGGTGGAAGGTTGGTTGGGTAGTCGGACCCGAGCAGGTCATGGAATCGATCGGAACGGTCCACATCTACAACACTGCCGACGCTGTTGGCCTAACCCAAACAGCGGTGGCCGCAGTTCTGGCAGGGTCCGAGGAAGACACCGGCGTTGAAGTTGCCATAGCCGAATGGCAGAAACGGCGGGATGTCATTGTCGACGAACTCAGCGAGTACAACCTGATCCCTGCTGCAGGAGGCTGGTCGATGCTCCTCGAAGTTGGGCAACTCGGCTTCACCTCCGTCGAAGCGTCCGAACGTCTACTCAGCGTTGGGAAAATCGCTGCGACTTACATGCGCGACTGGGGACACGAGAACAGCGACCAGTACGTGAGGCTTGTGTTCAGCAATGAGCCTGTTGAACGACTCACTGGTATTGGCGAAAAGACGAAGGCCTCTCTACTCAGATAGGAACCCCCGTGGTGAGAACCTCCTGTCCGGCCCTAGTCGTCTTCGACGGCTACCGGGGCCTGCACGACGGTGACCGCACTGCGGCCGCCAGCCTAAAAGCACTACTCGGGTGCGAAGATTCCACCTACTGGAACAACTGGTCGGAACGCGGTGACTCCCTCAAAAGACGGTTCGACAGGGCATCGGCATGGCTAGAAGTGCGGCTGGGCAACATCACCGATGTCAATGTCATCGGGCTCTCCATGGGATGCCAACTAGCTGTCCGATTCGTCCACCATGCATTGATTAAGGCGCCATCGATCGAGTTCGGCCAACTGGTGCTAGTAGCCCCTGACCCGAAGTACCGGCCAGTGGGGAGAGACGCCGAAGAGATCAAGGCAGGAACCTCCTCCGCCTTCGAAGAGGCGGTAGCACTCTGGGGAGGCAGAGGGCTGGCCGGCCCACGATTTGTATCCGGGTTGGCAGATGCGGCCAACCGGATGGCGCGGACCAGAATCGTCTATTGCCGAAGCGACGGCGTAGCCGAATGGAGTGCCAATGTTGAACTGATGGTTGACGAACTTCCAGCCACAACAGGCATAGAACTCATCGAAGCAATCGACGGAGAGGTCATATCAACGGCTGACATGACTGTCGATCTCGGGGTCGCGAATCCCGAATTGGATGTCCACGACCGTTTGTGGGAGTCGATCAGCTTCGTCTGAACCGACCCTCCTCCCCTGAGGGGGGCGACACCGGAGCCCCTAGGTGTAGATACGCGCGGCTGTTGGGCCAAGTGACGAAACGCGCATGGAATGCCTTGACCGCTCTCGTATGGGGGCTAATAAGCCCCAAATCCCAACGGATCAGATAGCAATCAAAACGATCAGGCTGTACAAAATCGCCGAGGTCGTCGAAGAACTCGGCGGCTGCGTGTCGGTG
>JAKUTA010000265.1 GCA_022447885.1 Candidatus Poseidoniales archaeon
CCCTGTTCCTCGCCGCAGTGCATGCACACCATCCTCTTCTTGTGACAGCAGAGTTTCTCGATCTCCTTGATGATCTTCTTGAATTCAGTGGAACCGACCCCGTGCTTGACGATGATGTCGAACACCTTGGCGCGGTAGTAATCCTGCTCAGACTTCTCCTCCTCTACGGGGTGTGTGCCAGCGACCTCGTGCAGCAGCACCCTGTTGCAGGAGTTGCAGGTGGCTTTGAGGCAGTTCCTCACCAGGTTGGTGAACCCGACGTGCATCACCGGCAGTTCGAGTTGGATGTGGCCGAAGTGGCTCGGACAGTCGTCGTGCTTGTTGCCACAGGTGTCACAGCGGATTCCCGGCTCGATGACACCCATCTTGGGGTCCATCAGACCCTGATGGTAGGCGTGTCCGTCGTCCTTGTAGGTGTCTGCCGTCTTGACCTCGACTGCGCTCATGCGGCGAATCTCGTCAGGCGACATCAGGCTGAACTTGATCGCGCTGATGCGCTTCGGTATCTTGGATGAGTCCTGTCTCTTCATCTGTTCACCTCCGGTCCGCCAGTTCGAGTCGCATGGCGACTCCGAGCGATTTCATCTCGTCGAGCAGCAGTTTGAACGCGTACGAGGTCTGCACAAGGTGCACCTCGGCGCGGTCGCCATGTATCGGACTGACGTAGCAGCGCCGCCTCCAGTCCCAGTAGGCGATGTGTCCGCTCTGCGCGCACACAGCGAGTTCGACGCCGTCGCTCTCATCGAGCAGCCGGTCCTTGATGACCATCGATGCTCCGTGGGCGATCAGGCAGTCGCGCTCCATCTCACCGAAGCGCAGGCCACCCTGGCGGGCGCGGCCCTCGGTCGGTTGACGTGTGAGGATCTGCACGCGGCCGCGGCTGCGGGCGTGGATCTTGCCGCTCACCATGTGATGCAGCTTCTGGTAGTAGATGCAGCCGACGAAGATGTTCACAGGATAGGTCTCGCCGGTCTCGCCGTTGATCATCTCCTCCCTGCCGGTGTGATTGAAACCCCCGCGCAGCAGTCCTTCGCGCAGTGACTCCTCCTTCTCGCCTGAGAATGCGGTGCCGTCGATGATGCGGCCCTCCATCGATCCGACCTTGCCCCCGATCATCTCGAGAACGTGGGCGACGGTCATGCGGCTGGGAATCGCGTGCGGGTTGATTATCAGGTCCGGGACCACGCCGTCGACGGTGAACGGCATGTCCTCGGGCGAGATCAAGCGGCCGACGACGCCCTTCTGACCGTGGCGACTGGCGAACTTGTCGCCCAGTTCGGGAATACGGTCGGTTCGCAGTGTGATGCGGACCAGCCTGCCGGAATCGAGGCTCTCGGTGACGAACACGTGGTCTATGTGACCCCGTTCTCCATGGCGGACGTTCATGCTCGACTCCTGGCGATACTGCCCCATCATGAAGGCACCATGGCCCTCCTCCAGGAAGCGCGGCGGACTGGTCTTGCCGACCATCACGCTGGGATTGTCTTCAGCCTTGCTCGACAGGAAGGTCTCCGGAATGGGCAGGCCATCGAACTCCAGGTGGTCGTACTCGTAACTCTCCTTGCGCCCCTTGACCTCGTCGGGGCCGGTTCCGGGAATCTCGATCTCCTCGATCTGTCCACCGGGGTAGCGACGGCGCTCGGCGGTGTAGGTGCGCACGCACGTCGAGCGGCCGAGCGCACGCTCTACCGAGGCGCGGTTCATGATGACCGCGTCCTGCATGTTGTAGCCCTGATGGGAGAGCACCGCGACGATGTAGTTCTGGCCGCCGGGGCGATGGATCAAATTGGTCGTGGACATCGACTGCGTGCCGACGATCGAACGCTGCGAGTAGTGCAGCATGTGAGAACGGGTGTCCGGGCGCAGGCGGTAGTTGGAGGAACTCAGTCCGAGGCTCTGCTTGACCATCGCCGTGCCACCGGTGACCCTCGGAGTCGAGTTGTGCTCCGGGTAGGGGACCAGGCTTGCGCACACACCCAGAATGAGTTGGGGGTCGATCTCGACGTGGGTGTAGACGAGTATGTCCTTCGCGCGCTTCTCGGCGCGGCGCAACTTGTCGGCATCCTCCTGATAATAGGCCAGCGGCACTTTGAAGCGTTCCTCTTTCCACTCGCTGTTCGGCATCTGGACGCGTACGCGGAGGTGGGCCTCGCTGATGTCCTCCTTGCCGAGGTTGAGCCACTCGACGTTGTCGGGGTTGATCGGTCGGTTGTATTTGGGTGAGCGGGACGGCAGCACGTACGGCCGCGGCGCGAT
>JAKUTA010000266.1 GCA_022447885.1 Candidatus Poseidoniales archaeon
GCCGGGTCGGTGATGTCGTGCAGTCGGTCGTAGACCGTTCTACCGTGGATGAGGCCGGTGGCGTATCGCCCCCCTTCATCTTCGCCGAACGCCGCTGCCACGGGACGAACCACATTGAGTGACATCCAGGCGACCCGTCCTCCATCCCCCGCGCTGGTGTTCACCGCATCGATCGTCGTGTTCTCCATCGCCAATCGCTCGATTCCACCACCATCCGGACTGAGCGCTGCGCCCCGGCCGACCCACGTCGCCCACGACTCGTTGGCGGCGCGCACCGGCCAATGCTTTCGCCCTTGCTCGCCGATGAAGAAGAACATCGAGTCGATACGGGGCGGAGCGAGCAGCAGCAGCTCGACGGAATCTCCCGCATCGATGTCCACGACCGTGGAATTCTGGATGAATCCAGATTCAGGCGATTGGAGCAGGTACGGGACATAGACCGCCAAGTCGACGTCAGCACGCAGTTCCACGTATTGGAACACCCCGCCGACCAAGGTGGAAGCGCCGATATCGAGGTCAGCCGCGGTCGGAGAACCCCCTTCGTCGTTGCCGAAGCAACCGCTCAGCATCGAGGCGCAGAACAGCAACGTCAGCAGCAGAGCCCGCCCGCGCATGTGCAGGGGGAGAATCAGCAGCCTGTTCAACGCACCGGCTGCGGGAACCACATTTCAGGCGTAGAAGAGCCGAAGGCAGGTGAGAGAGCCATCTCCAGCGCGGATATGCTCCATATCCACCTCGGTGAGTGTGAAACCTCGCTCCTCCAACGCAGCTGAAGTTGCTGGATAGTCAGATGACACGATCACCCGGTCGCCTTCGAATCCGATGGTGTTCGCACCATACGATTCCTCGTTAGGAGTCCAGAGCACCTCATTCCCCTCCGCTTCGAGAGGTGCGAGTTGTTCAGGTGTCAGGTGTCCCTCAGCGGTGATGATCAATCCAGGAGCAGGTGATGAGCAGATGGTGGACAAGTGCAGGGTGCTTTCGGGAACGTCGATGACCGCCGCCTCGAAGCCGCGGTCATGAATCACAGAGGTGAGGAAATCCACACCCGCGGCGTTGGAACGAACCGAGCGGCCGACAAGGAACAGGTCGTCGAAGAACAGCACGTCACCGCCATCGAGTCTAGCCCCTTTCGGCATCCTGACGACCTCCAGATGGCCGTTCAAGGCGTCGCGCACGACTTCCACCTCACCCTCCCTGCTCGGGTGGCCCATGTTGCAGATGACCACCGTTCCATCGATGACCACAGCCGTATCCTCGATGAAGCAGCAGTCAGGGTGGTCCGGTGTTCCCGGGAGCGTTCTCACCTCGACGCCATGGTCGATCAGCGCAGCCACATACTGTTGGTGCGCCAATTCAGCTGCCGCAAGGTCCGTTGGGCCGTTTCCGAAGTAGTGGGAGAGTGCGTCGGTGAAGCGGGGTGATATTTCACGCACCAGCGCCTTGGACCTGCACCGTCTGCTCCAGTTCCCCATCAGTCATGCCGCTCGGGGGTAGCCCCTTAACAGTTCGGAATCCGGAAGCAACTCCCCGTTCCCCGGAATACGGAATACAACTCATCCTGCATCGCCTGAACACATTCCCACACGTTGGTGCAGAGGGCAGGATTTGAACCTGCGAACCACTGAGGACTGGGACCTCATCCCAGCGCCGTTGACCAAGCTTGGCAACCCCTGCTCATGGGTGTGAGGACGGATTGGTCCCGTTCTTATCAACGCAGCGAACCTCCCCTTCACCATCTTCAGACACTTTCCACCGCACTCAAGTAGGCGAGTTCAGACGGCCTCCCGCTGAGGGTCGAGGATGAGTGACGAGCGGGTGCAGTTGGCGAAGATGTACGTCGACGACGAGATGCGCGCCGCCGTGATCGAAGTGCTCGACTCGGGCCAGTGGATCAAAGGAGCGCACAGCAAGGCGTTCGGCGCCGAGTGGGCCGAGTTCTGCGGCGCCATGGCTGGCACCCCCTGCTCGAACGGCTCGGTGGCGCTGATCGCAGCCCTGCGCCTGCTCGACGTCGGTACCGGAGACGAGGTCATCGTCCCTTCGCACACCTTCATCGCCAGCGCCACGTGCATCGACCAGGTCGGGGCGACACCCGTGTTCGTCGATGTCGAGGAGGCGTACCACACCCTCGACCCGGACAGGTTGCAGGCGGCCATCACGGAGAACACGAAGGCGGTCATCGCGGTCCATCTGTACGGACAGCCGGCTTCAGCCCGCGTGTTCGAGATCAGCGAGCAGCACGGAATCCCG
>JAKUTA010000267.1 GCA_022447885.1 Candidatus Poseidoniales archaeon
AAGGGGGCAAGTGTTTGAAGGCTGCTTTCGACGCCCCATTTTACGCTACGCTGGGCAATGGTGACTTCAGCCTGCTCCACGACTCGGGCCTATCGAACTTGCGGGGGGTGTGGATATGGGGGCCGCTCTACGAGCTTGCGTACCAGGCCTATGGCGATCCGAAGTACGCGTGGTTGCTGGCCCGGATCGAGCGGGAATACGCGGACGTGCCCGGGCGGAAATATCCGCACCTACCCATGTCGCTGCAGTCCCCATCAGGGGAGTGGGATTTTGTCCTGTTGAAAGACGCCGAGCATCCGTCGGGACACTTCTCCCTTGCAGAGGACTGCAGCATCTCCCTGGCGGGGGTGCACCGTCAGGGCTGCACGCTATTCCCGGTGGCAGGGGTGTCGATACTGAGAAGTCGGCCGGAGGAAGCGACCGGCACCGCCGTGCAGATGTTCTGGGGGCCGCACAGCGCCGGGCATCAGAGCCCTGCGGCGCTGTGCCTGGACCTGTATGCCAACGGACGCTGCCTGAGCGCGTCACCACAATCGGCCGGCTACGAGGATCCGCTGCACCTGACCTGGCTGCGCTCGACGATCGCTCACAACACGGTGACCGTGGATCGGCGACCGATGATCCCTTATGACAGGGACGCCGATACGATTTGGAAAACGGACGGGGCTCGGGGTATAGCATCCGACGGGGTTCTGGAGTTGTTCCAACCAGAAGGCCTGTTCAAGGCATGCCGAGCCTCGAATGAGGTCGTGTACCCGGGAGTACGGCTGGACCGAACGCTGGTTCTCACCGACCACTTTGTCCTGGACCTGTATCGGGTCGTCGGAGCAGGCCCGCACCGATACGACTACGCGATGCATATTCTGGGGACGCCGATCGTAGCGACGGAGAGTCAGGACCGAGTGCTCTTCCGGGACGCCGGGTATTGCCACCTGGAGAATGCAAGGGCGATCAGCGCGCCGACCGGCGCCGCGAATATCGCCTGGGAGACGGCGTGCGGTCAGCTGCGCGCTGTGGTGCAAGCCGGTGACGGATCCGAGTTCATACTTGCCGATGATCCGGTTTCAGAAGAAGTGCAGGCACTGGGCGCACTGGAGCCAATCCCCCGTCCGAGTGCGCTCATTGTTCGGTCCAGCGGAGACCAGGCGTTGTTTATGTCGCTGTGGAGCACGGAAGCCCAGGACTTGGACATGACCGTTGAAGACGGCCGTGCCGATGGGGATGTCGTGGTGAAAACGCGGAGCGGATCGCAGATGGAGCGATGGCATCTGCCGTGGGCGGCCGAGCAGGTGACCCACGAGCAGCTTGCAGATAGTGTCGAGCATATCCAGCTGCCCTTAGCGCCGGCTGGATACAACGCCGCCCACGCTGATTACGGCGGATGCGGAGAACCTGTTCATCGAGGATTTTGGAGTGGACCTCACGGCAGATCCCTGATTGAGCGAACTGGCTCAGTGGCATCTCCAGGAGGGCGGCATCGTTTTCAGGCACCTCTCTGAAGCGCTGGCGCACCAGGTTGGTCAGCTCGTCCGCGGCCTCTGCATCGATGTTGCCGCCACCCCTGACCGGGTGCGGGAGTAGGTCAGACCGGCATTGCTGCGCCGGCGGGGCAATGGCTCGACGACTTGCCGTCCTGCCCGTCATCGCCCTTATTTGGCGGCGAAGATCGTCCCTCGTCAAGGCTGAACAAGGAGAGTGATGTGACAGGTCCGACATCCGAAGAGCGGGCATTCTGGGAGGAGCACGGCTACCTGGAGTTCGAGCAGGCGCTGGCCGGAGACCAGCTCCAGCGGTTGCAACGGGCCTTCAAGCAGGCCGTCACCGACTGCAAACCGGACTGGCTGGAGGGAATCGCCCGGGGGACCGCGCCCGCCGCCCACTTCGACATTCCGAATCCCTTCCAGCGGGACGACGTCTTCATCGACATCGTCGACTATCCCGCATGGTATCCTTATCTGATGGACTTCGCCGACGGCGAGCTGACGATACTGGCGCCCCAGGTTCGGACGCTGCCGGCCCAGCCGATCAGCTACGTGGGCTGGCATGGGGACGTTCCACAGACGAACCCCCTGCACTTGAAGGTGCAGATCTACGTGGAAGATGTACCCGCCGACGGGGGCGCCTTCGCCTACGTGCCTGGCAGCCACAAGCCGGATGCGGGTCCATGTCCGCGGCCACGTCTATTGGACGCCATGCCGGGACGCAAGGTGTTCCCGGGAAAGGCGGGGGCCGCGATCCTCTTCAACTCCTATG
>JAKUTA010000268.1 GCA_022447885.1 Candidatus Poseidoniales archaeon
CGGCGAGGACAACGTCCTCGAACACGATCTCCGCGAGAGCACTGAAACGGAACGGGTCGGCGACTGGCCGGCTGTGGTCGAGGTGGGAAGTTCGTGGGATGTGGAGATGACCGAGACTTCGAACGTGACCGAACGCACACGGGAGAACAAAGGTCCGTGGACGGAGAGTTGGCGGGACGAGGTGAGCACTCAGCAAGTGGCCTATCGTGCACTGAACCTGACGACGGTGCACTACGGAGTGGCCAACGAGAAGTCGCATGACACCATCATCATCCGCCGCGACCATCTGGGTGACAACCTCACCTTCCTCGACCACTTCAGGGAGGAGGGCTTCCTCGCGCGCACCGAGATGTTCGATGGGGAGACCCTGCTCCTTTCCACCACCTTGGTTGAGTACAGGTACTACGAATCGGAACCGCATTCGGTGACCAGTACGTCGAACTGGCTCATGCCCGCGATCATCGTCGGGCTCGTCATCATGGTGATCATCGCCGCCGGTGCTGCCTTCGCGGTCGTCAGTAGCGTACCGCGGGCTCGAAATCCTGAACCAGACGAGCCATGACCTCGCTCGCCTCGGCCGCCAGCGAAAGTGCTCGGATCCTGAGCAGGCCGCCGATGGCGCTCCCCTCGAGAGTCAGCGTGTCCACTCCGACCACCTGGCTGGACAGCATGATCGCCACGACACCGTGCGTTCCCCAGTCGAACTCCGTCGGAGTGTCGTCCATGGCGTTGCCAACGGGCAGCATCAGGCGCGCCGTGCCGTTGGAAACGGTCGTCCAGGTGAGCGCCGTACTCCCGTGATAGACCACTCCGGATGCACCCGCTATCGGCTGCCCTGCGGAATCATTGACCCAGATGGTCAGGTTGACCTCGGCGTTCAATGGCGACCAGTCGGGCTCCACTGCGATCTCGATGACCTCGTCCGGTGTGGCTGGGGAGTACCCCGTCAGGACGAGGGTCGCGTTGACTCCGCCGAGCGCGATGTCGTCGGTCCAGCGGTGCGTGTACTGCCGCACGGCGGGACACCACCAGCGCCATTCCTCGGGCTCGCCCGCTTCGTCGTGCATCCACACCTCGGTGCTGTTCTCGCATCCGGGCCACGCGGAATCGACCTGCCCCGCCACCGAGAAGTCCCACTCCTCGTTGCTGTGCTCAGGCCCATCCGGAGCCTCGATCAATCCGCCCTCCCCGCCCGAGTAGTTGCTGGAGTGGTTGGTCTCCTCGTACCAGGAGTCGTTGAGGGCGAGCGGGAAATCATAGAACTCCCGCGGCGGATCATATAGCGAATCCTCGGTGAAGTCGGTGATCTCGATATCCGGGCCTTCGAAGATGATCTGGGGAGTGAAGGTGAACGCCAGTCGCTTGGAGTAGCCGGTCATCGCAAGGTCACTGACTCGATACCATTCCGTCAGTTCGAACAACACCTTGAGTGTTCCATCGACATCGCCGATGACCGGTGCGGGAAAGTCGCGCCCTTGGCCGACGAAGTCACCGCTGGTGAGGGTCTGGTAGACCGGCGTCAGCACCCCGCCCACCTCCTGCTCCTGGATCGCCTGCACGGTCATCACGCCCGTACCATAGAGGATATCGAGCTCCGCACCCTCGAGTTCAGCGGTCTCCTCTACCAGCGCCACCGCATCGAGTTCGACATCGAAGGTCCATTGGTCGCCGACATTCCATACCGGCACGTGTGCAGTCCAGTTCCACTGCACGCCATCGTCATCGGTCGTGTTCTCCTGCGTGTCATTTCCCTCATCTCCGGTGCTGAAGGAGTACTCGCTCAATGGGGGATCCACGTGTGAACCAAGGGGGAAGGCAAACGAGGTGACCAACAGCAGGAGGAGCGCGCAGGAACAGGCCTGTCGTCGCCCAGCCATGGCGGGCCGAGGAGGAGGTTCCCACATGAAGCGAGCGCCCCGAACGGGGGTCGAGAGGTGCGCCCTGACGTTTAAGCCACCTCTCGGCATAGCGCAGCCATGGGCAAACTGTGGGCGATGTTCTTCTTGAGCATCCTGCTTGTGAGTGTGATGAACTTCTACGCCGAGGTTCGAGAACCCGACCGTGTGGACATAGCCGAGATCCACGAGCACATACGTGAGTCGGTGAAGGTGCAAGGAGTGTTGACCTCGTACGTGCGCGACCCGTATTCGGACGGCTCGGACAGGATCGACCTGCTGCTCGAGGACGAGTACAACGTCGTGGAGATCCGCTGGACTGAGACCGGCATGCGCCAGTCCGGCCGTGAAGATGGG
>JAKUTA010000269.1 GCA_022447885.1 Candidatus Poseidoniales archaeon
CGGCCTTGCGACCACCATGGGATTCGGCCACCTCGTGACCGCAGGTGCGCTGATTCTGATGCATCCGGCGGTGATCATCCGCCACAACACCCTGCTGGCGACAACCTCGGAGGAGGAGGCAGAAGTCGACTCTGACCCAGACTCACAGGAGCCGGGATCCGTTGAGCCTGAAAGCGAGGCCGACGGATCTCAGGACGAAGGGGAGCTGGCCGAACCGGAGGGGGACCAGGAAGCGGAGCTGGGGAGTTGGCCCGAGGATGAGGAAGAGGACGGCGATTGGGAACTCGACGAGTCTGATTTCGACGACCTCGAACTGCTCGATTGATTCTATAGACCACTGACAACAGCGACGACACGCATCCTGCCGTCGAGTTCGTCAGCCATGCGCGCCCCGAGGATCACCTGAGAGTCGTCGCTCAGTCCGCGGGTGAACGCGTCAGCGACAGAGTTCACCTGGGCGACCGTCATGCGCCGCCCGCCCTCGATCTGCAGCAGGCAGGCCGACGCCCCCTCCACCTTGAGCCCGGCGAGCGGGGAGGCGAGCGCCGAGCGGAACAGCGCCTCGGGCTCCGTTGCATCTCCCTCAGCCACCAGCAATGTGGCCTCGCCGGTGTGGCTGACCACTGCCCTCAGGTCCATCAGGTCCAGATTGATCAGCCCGACGCGGCCGAGGGTGAGCACGATCCCCTGCACCAGTTCCTCCACCCATGAGGCATCGCGTCTCCAGTCGGCCCCGCGCTCCCGAGCCTGCCACGCGAGTCGGTCGAGCGACAGCCGCACGCACACATCAGACGCCTCCTCGAGGCGTGGCAGGGCGGCCTGGGCCAGATCGCATCTAGCAGGTTGGTCCTCGAACGGTGAGGCGGCGATCGACAGCACCAGCGCTCCGTTCTGCTTCGCCTGGGCCGCCAGCGCATGGGAGGCCCCCGTGCCGACGCCGCCCCCGAGACCTGTCAGCAGCAGGAGCAGTTCGACCGGCGCCAGCATCTGTTCGGTCAGCTGCTTGGCGCGGCGCATGTGCGACTCGGCCAGTTCGGGAAGCGCCGCGCACCCTTGCGATGATGTGTCCCCCAAGGGAAGGCAGTGTGCGTGGCGGGCGTCCTCGAACGAACGTTCGTCGGCATCCACCAGCAGCAGATCGGCGTAGTCGGAGCAGTTGTCGTGGGCACGCCGCGCCCACAGGCAACCGAGCCCCCCGACTCCCGCCACGAGTATGCTGCCGTCGTGCATGTCTCCACCCGGCGCTATGCGAACCGTTGAACTTTCGGATGGCTCAGTCGTACGTCAGGTATCTTTGGTAGCGTCTGCGCTCATCGCGAGCCCAGGCGTTGTCCGGCTCTCGCTCGAGCACCTTCTCATAGTACTCGACCGCCCTCTCGAACTCGGAGAGATACTTCCCGTACAGGTGGCCGAGCACCGAGAGCACAGGAATGCAGAGGGGGTCCTCCTCCTCCATCGACTTGAGAATCTCCTCCGCCGCCGACAGGTCATGCCGCTCCATCAGCGTCTCCGCCTCGTCGAGCCGGGACAGTTGATCGTCGTTCAACTGGTAGACGTTCTTCCACCTTCTGTCGCCCACCGACCACACCTCGGCTGACCACGGTGTGCCCACCCACTTCAGCCCTTTGCACGTACGGCACTCCAGCGCTGGGTTGAGGCGGGCGGTTTTCGATGGCAGAAATCGAGGGACTGCGGCGCAGTCGAGACCTGCTCATCAGCAAACGATTATTAGACCGAATCAGGTCGGTCGATTCACCATAGGTAGGGTATTCCATGAGCCGTTTGCCAAGCCGTCTCAGACCGCTGTTGGCGGTGGTGTTGCTGACACTTCTCCTGGCCGGCGCGAGCCAAGCCCGCTCGGGGGGGATAACAGGTGATGAGGCCGAGGGTGGAACCGACGTGGCGACCACCGGTTGCACCTGTCACACGAACAACGCCATCACCCCTTCGAACTCCGTCACGCTCATCCTCGACGGGGTTCCGTACCACTGGGTGGCAGGCTCGGCATACGAGTTGACGATCCAACTCATCGGCGGCCCCTCGATGGACACTTCCTCGAACACGGGCGGCTTCTCGATGCGTGTGAGCGCAGGTGAACTCTCGGCCGCAGCAGGCTTCGAATCTCTGGTGCAGAACGGTGACGACGCCACCACGCTGACGCACACTGCGTCAGGTGCGCAGACCACTGACCGCAGCTGGAAGGTGATCTGGACCGCACCCGTGGAGGGAAGCGGC
>JAKUTA010000027.1 GCA_022447885.1 Candidatus Poseidoniales archaeon
AACGTCCCGCGCGCCATCGCCGGACTGAAGGACCAGAACCTGCTCATCGAGAGGCAGGCGCACGTGTCCGGAGTGACCCGCAAACGGAAGGCCTACTTCCTCACCGAATCTGGGATGAAGCTGGCGGAGGAGACTTGGGAGCGGTTGGCTGAACACCCTGTGCGACTCATCGTGCAGGACGGTTCGAGTGAATCCACCACCTTGGCCGGCGCTGTCGAGCAGTCCCCGTTCACGATCCGACCCACCGACGTGCTCCGCTACCTGGATGACAACGGGGCGCTGGACCTGCGCAACTTGACTCCAGACCTGATCGAACGGGATCTGTCGAAGCACGTCGAGAAGCAGTTGGTGAGCGTGCTCGGCGACCTTCCGAGGATGCGTCATTTCGTGGGGCGTGACGCCGAGTTGAAGACGATGGTCGACCTGCTCGATGCCCGCTCCACCACTATCCTGGTGCCGGGAATAGCGGGCATCGGCAAGACCTCGTTGGCCGCCAAACTGGTCGAGATGTTCACCCACAAGCGGAACCTGCTCTACCACCGAGTCCAGGACTGGGAGGGGGCGCGTGCGTTCCTCGAGGTGGCCTCGGAGTGGCTGTCAGCCATCGGGGATGACGGCTTGTCGGACTATCTGGCCACCACTCCGGTTCCCTCGGCCCCGATGTCGGTCAACCTGATCGTCGCGGGGCTCGCGAGCACCTCGGCGCTGATAGTCATCGACGACCTGCACAAGTTGGGAGACGAGGTGCTGTTCTCCGTCATCCGCGGTCTCTCCGAGCGGATGGAGGAGATGGATGATGTCGGAATCGTGCTGTTCTCCCGCTCGTTCCGCCCGGTGATGCCCCTGACCGACTCCGAGGGGAACATCATGACGCTGGTCGTCCACTTGGAAGGGCTCGACCGAGAAGCTTCGCGGGAACTGCTGACCGCACTGCCCGACATGGACGATGTCACCTACATGCACATCTACGGTCTGTCACGTGGCCATCCGCTGGTGTTGGAACTCATCAACCGCGGGTCGATCGGCGCCACCTTCCACGAGACGCTCGAGACGTATGTCGAGCAGGAGATCTTCAGCAAGCTCTCCGGTGGAGAGAAGCGGCTGCTCGGAGCGCTGGCGGTGTTCCGCGAACCGATGCCGTTGGAGGCACTGACAGTGCAGGAATTGGAGACCGACCTGCTCGACGACCTGGTCGACAAGGGGCTGGCACGGCAGGTGGACACGGAGAACTATGACGTGCACGATCTGGTCCGTGAGTTCCTGTCTCGTTCTCACGACGACCAGACACGCCGAGACCTGCACGCGGCGGCTGTCGAATGGTACCGCACCCGCCGACGGGAGCCGGCGCAGAAGATCGAATTCCTCTATCACCTGCGCTACACCGGAGACAGCGAGGAGTTGGGTGCTGAGATCGCCACCACTGGTCGCCAACTGGTGGCATCGGGTCACATGGAACTGCTGGGAATCCTCGACGGTGTCGAGAAGAGCGATGTCGAGGATTCAGCATGGGCGGTGGTGCTGGAGCTGCGCGGCGACATCCTCTCGATCCAAGGGAGATGGGAAGAGGCGGGGGCGCTCTACTCCGAGGCGCTGGCGTTGCTCGACAATAGCGACGAAGGCAAGTTGACCACCGCGCGCATCTTCTCCAGCCAAGCGGACATCAACATGATGCGCGGCGACATCGACACAGCGCTCGAGATGCATCGCGACGCTCTGGTGCAGTTCATCGAACTGGGTGATGCACTCGGCGCGGCGCGGACGTACAACAACATGGGCTACATCTACAGGCGTCAGAAGGACCTGAAGCGGGCTCTTGAGACATGTGAGAACGTCGAGATTCTGCTGGAATCTGAAAAGGACCCGTCGTTCGCCGTCGCGCGCATCAAGTTGGCCGCATCGCTGCTCGAGATGGACGAACTCGACCGCGCCCGAGAGCACGCGATGGTGGCTCACGACGAGACGCTCGCCACAGGGGACATGTCGCTCCACGCGCGCGCAAGGGCCGTACTCGGTCGCTACTACGCCCGCAGCGGTGATCCGGAACTGGCGCTGCTCCACTATTCTGAGGCGCTCGAGCAGATGAGCGAGGAGGCCAACCAGCACTCAGCCGTCGAGATCAAGTTGCTGCTCGGGGAGGTACTCGTTGACGCTGGTCGTCAGGACGAGGCTCTCGAGCAGTATCGGGAAGCGCTCGCCCTCGCCGAATCAAACGACTACAGAGTGCTCATCGGCGAGTTGCTCGCCCGTCTCGGGGAAGCTGCACAGGACCGGGAGCACCGCATGGAATACCTGCAGCGTTCGCTCACAGTCTTCCGGGAACTCGGCGCTCAGGACCGCATGCGCGAGGTGCAGGCGAAGGTCCACCGAACCCTCATGGGAGAGTGAGGGAGCGCGAACGGGACTTCCACGGGTGGTGGCCTAGATGCCGGGCTGGGCAACCTGCAGTCGCACCTCTCCGCCGTAGAGCACCACCCAGACGGTGTCGATTCCGTTCAAGGACACCTCACCTGTGTGGGTGGTCGAAGCCCCCGCGCTGATCGGTCTGCGCGCGGTGAACTCTCGACTGCCATCTTGCAGCAGCAGCCCCTCATCATCGAGGAGCATCCTGAGCTCCAGACGTGTCGCCTGGGAGAGCAGCAGAGGCACTGGTTCCGCGTAGGTGACGTTCCCCCCGAGGTGACTTGCCGAATCAGCCCGCTCCACCGCAGCAGCCACTGCGTCGAGGTTCTGGTCCATCGCCTCCACCGTCCATGTCTTCTTTCGCGAGGATTCGAGATCCCAGGTCCAGACGCTGAACATCGAGAGGAACAGCAGTCCCAGCAGGAACGTGAACACGTACCCCAGTTCGGTCGCCGCCGCCGCCTCGTCCCTGTGCAGTGACGCCTGCTCGACCTCGCCTGCTCTCATACCACCACCACCATCGACGAGGTTAGCTGGGCTAGTTGCAGGTTGAACAGAATCGGTTCTCCGCCAGCATGGTAGATCGATTCGGAACTCGAAGGCACCAACTGCACCCAGCCGACATGGTCGTCGAGCAGGTCGAGTTGGCCTGGGAAGGTGAGCCAATCATCCGAGAATGCCAGGTCTTCGGAGGCGTCTGCGGCGATTGCCGGTCCGTACGGGCCGTCCCATCCCCTGCGAATCTCCCATGCCTTGGTGGAGGTGAGTTGATCACGCTTGACGAGGGTGAAATCGAGGTCCACCTTGCTGTTTCCGAGGGCCGAATCAGCCGTTGGCATTGTCATCTGCATGGTCACCGCCAGTCGCGGGCCCGGGCCTTCGCGCGACGGCGGCTGGACGATCACATCGGCGTGGAATTCGGGATGGTTGGTACCGACGAACCCGCCTCGAAAGCCGACCTCCATCCCGCTGACGCTGCTCTTGAACTCGTAGTTCAGCCGTGGGAGATGAACCCCCCATGCCGAGGCCAGAACCGAGTGTGGCGAATCACCGAGGGGGCCGCGTAGCTTGAGGGCGAATCCCAGCAGGTGTGTGCCATCGGCCCACGCCGCCCTGAGCCCTTTGTCCCCCAGTTTGCTGACATCACTCCAGGGGAGGTCGACTTCAACCCAGCCTGACGCGCGGATTCCCAGATGGAGGCAACGCCCCTCGCCGTCCGAGCGCACCTCGGTCAATCCGTCAGAACCACTCGCGACGTAGACGCGAAACGGCATGTCAGGGGACGCGTCGCTGTTGTTGACTTCGATGCGCACGAGTCCCGATGCGCCGGAGGCAAGGCGGGCGGTATGTGTGGCGCCGGTGTGATTGAGCAGCACGTCCGATTGCTCCCCAGGCGCGAGGTTGGTAAGCAGGCGTACACGGGTCTGTGGCGCAGCCGGTTGCAGCAGCAGGTCGATGTCTCCATTGCTGTGCGGGACTCCGATGCGATGCTCTTGTCCGCTGGCTTGGCCTGTGTCCAGCGCGCGCACGAGGTCGAGGCTTCCTGGACGCCAGGCATTCGCACCAGTCGCATCCGCGAGCCAGTGCAACTGCACCGGGCCGCTCACGCTGATGTCTCCGCTTCCGCTCGTCCAGTCGACGCGCAACTCACCTTGGGCGGGAACCATATGGAACAGGCCGTGGATGCTGGCAGTGACTGGCTGGGTGGCTGAGTTCTCCAGCAACAGGCTGCCGCTCGCGGCGGGTAGGCTGAAGTTGCGACCGACGAACGAACCGGTATCATCCGGCCACATCGTGGAGCCAGCAGCCGAACCCGATTCGGGGGCATCAGACCCCCATTGCAGCAGCAGTCGACCCGGCGCGCTGCTGCGTAGCACGAGCACGTCTCCTGAGCCGGCAGACCAGATGCCACTCCATGCTGCCGTGCTCCCGCTGGTGGCCCCACTGCCAGATTGTGCCCCTAGGGTCCATTCGATGATCGCCGGTCGTATCGTCACCAGGTGGGCACTGACGGTCCCTCCCGGAACGGGCAGCGTCCAGCCACGTCCCATGCCGTCGGTCGGTGCGGCCAGATCGGGTGCGATGAGGGCCGCGCCACCGTCGCCCCTCCAGACCAGCACTCTGAGGGGGTCATCGGCGTGTAGCCAGGTGTCACCACCTCCTGCGGACACGCTCCCCGTCAGGGACACACCGTACGGAAGACGGACATCCGTCTCGACCCCCTCGTCATCGATGGTCAAACTGGTACTGGCCAACGGCAGTTCCAAGGTCGATACGGGGGTTGCTGCCCACGTTCCATCGATGTCGGGAAGACGCACCTGCCACAGGGCCCCCGGACCTCCACGCAGGTCATCGAAACAGATCGATGACACCTCGCTGGTAGGGTAGCGGAAGCGCGCTTGGTCGTCGAGATCCAGCACTCCATCCAGCCGGAGGGTCCCCCCCTCGACGTGGCTCGCCGAGTACCACGGTCCGCCGTGTTGCAGGTCCCAGCCCAACTCCCCCGTGTGCGGCCGCAACGGGACGGTGGCGGAATCTCCAGGAAGACCCGTCTCGGACAGGCGCACCGTCTCCATGGCCAGGTCGGTCATCTGGCTGGACATCGCCTGACGCTCGATCGCGCCGTGCATCTCGTCGATCATCGGCGTGATCGTCACCATCATTCCGGAGATGATGGCCAGCGTCCCAGCGAACAGCATCACGGTGGCGATGGCTGCCGAGACCGCTTCGTCATCCATTCGTCGACGCATCAACTCACCTCCACCTTCTGCAGCGTGACCTCGAGGGTGAACGTCTCGTCGGTGGGGAACAGTGTCAGACCATCGAGCCCGGAGAGACGTTGGCGAGGGCCGAATCCATTGTAGTCGTCTATCTGTCCGCTGGCCAGCCACAGGTCGTGGTCTCCGGACCAGTGGTGGGTGTAGCGTGCACCGATGGTTGCTTCAGCGACGAACACGGTCTTCAGCAGGAGATTGCGCGAAGGCCCGTCGAACAGCGACTCGGCTCCGAGCGAAGCGAGGTTCACGGTGTTCATGTGCTGCGTCGTGGCCTCACCGGCCTCGATGTCGAGCAGCACCAGGCTGACGCGAGGGGTCCCGTCGATGAGGACATCATGTCGCAGACGCGGATACTGCTGCACTACGATGCCCTGGCCAGGGAGTTTCTCTATGCGCGCCCCATTCACGAGGTCCACGGTAAAGACACCTGAGGTCATGTAGTTGTTCAGGCGAATGCCGTCGATGGAGATGCGCACCAGTCGATGGATGGTGTTCCCCTGCATGTCCTTCACTTCGACGCTGACCCGTCCATCCGTCACACCCCCTACGCTGAGGTTGCCCGTCCCGTTCACCAGGTCGGATTGGTAGGTTCCTGTCTCGGTGACGCCAGTCATGTTGGTGGCGGTGCGGTTCAGACTGGTCACATTCACCCCCCCTGGGTCCAGCCGAACGGTCACTCGGTCCGTTCCGGCCAGATCGGCGGCGATCGTCCAGGTCTCCGCCCCGGGAAGCCAGTCGATCGAATTAGCGAGTTGGGCGCTGCGATGCACGACGCCGGTTCCTGCTGGTGAATCAGCCACGACCAGGATCCGGTCGTTCAGCTGCGTGGCAGCCACGCTGCCCGCCGACCACTCTCGGTTGTCGTTGATGTCGTTGACCAATGGCGTCAGCACCACGAACACCGCTCCGAGAACGGTGACGACCATCGCCAGCAGCATCGTCACACCGAGAATCTCGCTGACACCGCCCACATCACGACGGGCGAGACAGCCGCTCCGCTGGCGCATGTCCCCCACTCGCTCCTGCTGTTCTTATGGCTTCGCCGAGTCGAACATCTGAGCATGCTGCTCAGACATGCGCACTCGAGAGCCGTTCAGGCTCCACCTGGCCGATGTAGTGGCTGAACTCGGGGCCTGACTGCAGACTGATGGACAGATCCCCATCGAACTGGTTCTCGATGCTCATCAGCACCTCGCTCTCGGCGAGGTGTGGCTGGTTGTTCTGCTCGGAGAGATGGCACAGTACGACGCTCCGCGTGGCGGGGCCGCAGACCTCGGAGAGCAGCGCAGCCGCCTGCTCGTTGGAAAGGTGTCCCCCGCGGCCCATGATGCGCTGTTTCAGGCGGTCAGGATAGGGGCCACCCAACAGACGCCCGTGGTCGTAGTTCGCCTCGAGCGAGATGTGCGTGCACCGGCCGAGGTGCCGCGTCAATTCAGCTGACCATGAACCGAGATCGGTCACCACCGCCGCCCTCTCCCCGCGATGGCTGATGATGAAACCGACGTTGTCCGCATTCTCGTGTTCCACCGGAACCGGCAGCAGCGACAGGTCGTCGGAGAACTCGATGCGTCCCAATGCTTCGAACAGTGTGCAGTCGTTGACCGGGTCCAGTCCGAGCCGGGAACAGGTATCGAAGTTCATGTGCAGGGGAATCCCCCAGCGGCGGCTGGCGATGAGCGCCCCCTTGGAGTGGTCGTTGTGGTGGTGGCTCACGGCGATCGCATCCAGGTCTTCCGGCTTCAGTTCGAGCAGGGCGAGTCTACGTTCCAGCTCCTTGCCTGAGAAACCGCAATCCAGCAGAACGTTCACCTCGTCAGTGCGCAGCAAGGTGGCGTTGCCACGGCTGCCAGTTCCGAGATGCGTCAGTTGTAGGGTCATCGCGAGCGTTCCGGGCACACAGCCACACCTTCAATCCACCTCTCGCAGACACCTGGGAACGTCAGTTTCCAGACACGACTTGACTCCCCGAATGAATCCGCGGGAAGCGTGTGTCGCCCAGTGCCCCCTCACCTGACATACCTGCAGCGTTCGCTACACCTCCGACGAGTCGCAGTGTCCGAACTGTGCTCCATCAGCATCATAAGGGAATGAATGTGGTTAGACACCACCAACGTAGTTGGGGGTGTGATTCGTGCGCCGCAAGCAGACTGTCATCTTGGTCACCCTGCTCGTCCTTGGCAGCATGGTGTTCGTTTCGCAGAGCCGCCCCAACTCGCCGGTCGAATCGGTCCACCCCGACGACACGACGGGCGAAGGTCCGCCGATCACGGACACAGACAAGGACCTCATTCCAGACCTGCACGAGGAGGCGTTCAGCCAAGCGATCAACCTGACTCTTGACGATGTGACGCTCGTCATCAATGGCCTGGATTTCCAGAACGGCTCTGACAACCAGTCCGACTTCGACAACGATGGCCTGGTCGCGTTGGCGGAATACTGCTGGCCGTATGACTTGGACAACTGTTTCACCAATCGAAGAAGCCTGACCGGCAAACCCCCGGGCCAGAGCGAATCGGGGCTGCGCGAGTTCCTCGACCCACGTGTGGCCGACACGGACGGAGATGGGCTCCCCGACGGCTACGAGGTCTGGATGTGCATGATGGAGACCGGTTCCATAAACGAGAGCGACGCTTGGGAGTGCAACGCGTTCGATCCGTTGAACTCATACGATGGCCAGAATGACTCGGACCGCTGCATCGATGGCAGTCTGGGGTGTGGCGACGGCTTCGATGTCGACCGTGATGGCATCGTCGAAGTGCACGAATGGTACACCAACGCAGAGGAGTACAACTACGGTGCCTGGGAGAACTGGACCACCGAGTTCCACGGTCTGCGCTGCATCGACTTGATGCCCGCCTGCACCGACCTCGACACGAGACCCACTGGATACCCCGGGTGGCTGGGGACCGACCCATTGCGCAACGACTCCGATTTCTTCTACTGGTCCGGCTCACGTGAGCTGGCCAAGTCCAACCGCGGCGACGGCATCATCGACGGCTGGGAGGTGTTCTTCGGGCTGGATCCGCGCAACGAGTCGGACAGCCTGCTCGACAGCGACGAGGACGGGTGGGACATCGATCGCGACGGCATGGTGCTCCCCGACGGTTCGCGGGCGACCATCTACCTCGGTGAGGCGTTGAGCAATCTGGAGGAGTACTACATCTTCATCGATGGAGGGACATGGGTGCGCGCGGGCATGAAGAGCACGCCGTTGGGCGAAGTCGACGCAGAAGTCCAGATGTACGACCAGGGCACATCTCCGGCCATCCTGCATCATGACGTTCGGGCGCTGCACGTCGATTCGGATCTAGGTCTGATCTACGTGGCCACCAAGCGTGGCGTCACCATTTTCGAGCCAGCCACAGGAGCCACCTACCACTACAAACTGCTGCCGGGGGTGGAACTCAACGACATGGTCCATTGGACCGCTGGCGGAGAGGAATCATTCCTCGTGTTGGCGCTCAATCAAAGCGTGGCGGTGTGGAAACTCGACGACAGCGGAATACTCGACCTGACGGCGCCGGTCAACACCGCTGAGTTCGGAGAGGTCACGCTGCTCAGCCGGTTGAGCACCGGAAGCGGGTCGCTCGACCTGCTCGCCGGCGGACCGGATGGCAGCGCATGGACGTTCACCGTAGATGGCAGCGGGCTGGTGAGCGCGGTGGTTCCCGCCGAGAAGGTGGTCGAGGCGCTGGCGATGGAGAACGCCACCCTGCAGGCGGTGGCGCACGCTACTCTGGACGGGCAGACCCCGCAACTGTATCTCGGAACGGACAAGGGGATGCTCGTGGCCGACACCGCCGATGCGGCCGGCGACTTCGCCATCACCTGGATATTCAACGAGACCCAAGCCGAACTCTACGTGCGTGCCGCTGACCCGAGCAACGCGTCGCACTCAGCCAACGTCCGCACACTGGTCGTGGACGGCCCACGCGCTTCCGATGGGACTCTCACGAGCCACCAGACCATCTGGGTGGGCACCGCTGGCGGCGTGCACCAGTTCTCACTTCTGGACGCCGCCGACCCGCTGGTCGCCTTCACCCGCGAGCGGATGCAGAACGATGAATGGGACACCGAGGGTGCCAACAACGTGCACGCCATCCTGCCTCTGGGCGACGAGGTGCTGATAGGTTCCGTGTTCGGCACATGGGTGCTCAACGGTGACTACGCCCGTTCGCTCGGTGTGGACACCGGACATACCCGCATACCGGGGGTCGTCACCGAACTCGCCGTGATGGACGTGGACGGCAACGAGACCGTGTTCGCCGGCCTCTATCCCGGACGCTACTCCAACCGCATGCTGATCAATCCGTTCAACAACGATTCGGACCTCGACGGGATGCCTGACGGTTGGGAGAACGCGCACGGTCTCGACCCCACCGACCCGTTCGACAGGGACGAGGACCTCGATGTCGATGGCATCAACCTCAACCCCTACGTTGATGACATCCTCGATCACAACTGGACCAATCTCGATGAGTTCCGCTATCTGGCGATCGTTCCCGAAGGCTTCAACGGCACGGACCCGCGCGTATCCGACACCGACGGCGACGGCCTGCTCGACGGTGCGGAGTACTGGGGCTGGTTCTTCTCCGAGACCAACTTCACCTGTCACTACGAGACCGGTGAGTACCTCTGCGACGATGCCGAAGGCGAGATCGCCGCGCAGGTCTACGCGCTCGGTTGGCAGGGAACAGGCTCCTCCGGAGCCACTGATCGAGCGACCGACCCCACCGTGTGGGACAGTGACGGAGACGGCATGCCCGATGGTTGGGAGATCGAGAACCGGCGCTGGATCGGCACCACATTCCACGGCGGCAACGAATGGACCCTGGACCCGATGGACCCGACCGACCGTGACGAGGACGCGGACAGCGATGGGCTTACGAATTACTGTGAATACCAGTGGGAACTCCTCCTGCTCGATGCACAGCTGAATGGACTGTCGAGCCACGGGGAGAGTGCTGAGGCTGCACAGAACTGGACGAAGATCGACCCGAACAATCCGGATTCGGACGGTGACTCGCTTCCCGACGGATGGGAGGCCCGCTACGCGTGCGTGTGGGACATGGCAAACGTAGGCATCAATCCACTCAATGGCAGTGATTACTTCAACAACCCCGATGGCGATGGCTTCGACATCAACCACGATGGGATACTCGACCCTGAGGAGAGACTGGTCAACTGGCTCGAGTACCACCTCAAG
>JAKUTA010000270.1 GCA_022447885.1 Candidatus Poseidoniales archaeon
CGACATCTGCATCATTGTTTGCGTCGGGAGCGACTACATCCTCGTCATCTTGGATGTCCTTTGCCTTCTCGAGCAATCCCCCAGACACAGTCTCACCTCAGTCAATATGTAGTGCCACTCAACAGGTTATCAACCCGTTGGCGAACAGCGTTAGCCCCGCACAGCAGTTCTCTGATGGGCGCGAGAGAAGACTCGTCACAGCAACGGTTCGGGCGGTTCCGCCCCGATGAGCTCAGCGTGATCCTCGTCCACGCGGCGGCGGTGCAGCACAGCAGCACCCAGAGCGAGCATCGTCATCCCTGGGATGACCTCGAATCCGGGGAGGTAGACGCCGCGGACGTAGAGCGTCACCATCTGCGTCTGGTAGTTGGCCACACCTTCCGTGCGTACCGAGAACTCGCTGGTCGCCTTGAACTGCAACTGGTAGTAGTGGTCAGACCATCCCTGCTTCTTCGGGGTGCGGATCATCACACGCATCTTGTCCGGTGGAGCCTGGGGCTCGATCTCGGTGCTGATGGCGGGGAGAGTGATCTGGAAGTCGGCGTCCTCGAGCACGTCACGGTTGGCGATCTCGATGTTGAAGCGGTCGTAAGCGTTGCCGTCGTTGTAGACCTTGAACTCGAAGATGTAGTCGACCTTCGGCCTGAGCTGCTTGAACGGTTCCTCGGCCTCGACACGCAGTCGGCTGTACTGCATGATGGTCACGAGCGCGTTCACGGTGTTCGAAGTGCAAGACGGACAGGCGACACCGTTGGCGGTGTCCACCGTCGCTGAGACGGTCACAGTACGGCTTCCTTCTGCCATCCGGTCATCCCCGCGCACGACCACCTCGAACACGGCGTCGTCGTATGCTCCGACTATCACCGAACCCGGCGCGGCGAACGCAAGTCCACCCGCTGTGACCTGTATGCGCACCTTCTCGGTGTACTGTGTCGGGTTGGTGGCGGTGCAGAAGGTGGTACCGACTCGCGTGGCGCCCGGGTAGACCTCAACAGGAATCGAGGCCGGCGAGCAGGCCACGTTGATCTCCGGGTTCGGGGAAATCCCCTGAGCCGAGACCGCGCCAGCGGCACCGGCCCACAAGCCTAGGACATACACCAGCATGAGGAGGGACATCCTCCGAACAGCACTTCGGTTCATCATCTGTCACCTGTGGTGAACGGTCACCGAGAGACTCCTATAAGGATTCGGTGACGATGGCCCCCGATGACGTGCTACGCACGTGTTTTCGCCATATTCGAGGGTGTCGACCCTAGAGATCATCCAAGTCGAGATCATCGAGGTCCAAGTCATCGAAATCATCGTCATCGAAGTCGAGTTCGTCGTCGTCGAAATCGAAGTCATCGGCCGCCAAGGAACGCCGATTGGACACCAGTTTGACCACGACGACGATTGCACCCACCACCGCCAACAACAGCAGGATGGCAGCCACGGAGACCGCCCACGTCGGCACACCCGCCACCGAGAGAATGAGTTCCTGCTTGGCGACGGTCTCCAGCCGGAACACATCGTTGATCGTCCACGCATTCCCTTCGTCCACGCTGTGCTGGCTGGTCGCGGTGATCTCGACCTCGAAGATACCGCCACCCACCTCCTTCGTCGTCGTCACGGTCAGCGTCACATCAGCCGTCGCATCGGCGTTCAACTCGAACGATGATCCACTGAACGAGAACTGCACCCCGAACTGCTCCAACCCACTCCTGTTCACCACGTCGAGAATTATGGTGTCCTTGTCGTTGCCCTTGTTCTGCACCTTGAACACGATCTCGCCCGACTCACCCGGATCGAGCAGCAACTCCTGCGGGTCGATTACCAGCCCCGGCCTGCCGAACTGCTGTATGGCCACAGTCACCCGAAAAGTCTCCTCGGTACAGGCGATACACGGAGCGCCAACACCCCACGATTCGACGCGTGCGTTGATGTCCGATTGGATGTTCTCCACGGAGTCCCCGAGCTCCGCCCGATAGACAACCTCGAAGGTCGCCTCTTCGCCACCATCCACGGACACACTCTCAGGAGCGGCGTAGATCAGACCCTCGACGTCGACAGTGATGTTAACCTCCTCAGAGTAAGCATTAGGATTGCTGAGGGTGCACGTGGTGGTTCCCGTGGCCGGGGTGCCAGGAGCCACTTCAACAGGGATCTCAACTGGACTGCACTCGATGTCCACGGTCGGAAGTTGCGCCTGGGCAGCCGGGATGGTTCCCGAGCGCAATAGGAGGAAAAGGC
>JAKUTA010000271.1 GCA_022447885.1 Candidatus Poseidoniales archaeon
TGCTGCTCGCTCTGCTGCTGTTCCGCGGAGCGGTCGGCGGAACCGCCGTCTGGACGATGTTCACCATCGATGTAGGCGGGCCTCCGCCGAGCGAAGGCGATGATGTGAGTGACATCGACCTGGAGCCGCCTCCCCCGGTCGAATGCCAGCCGGATGAGAGGAACATCCTGTCCGCGGACCTGAGCACTGTGATCGGCTGTGAGCCGATCATCGCCCCGTACAACGCCAGCATCTCGAATGGCTCGATCAGAGTGACAGTGGGCAGCATAACCGAACTGGATGTGCATTTGGAAGGTGATGCCGCGAATTCCAAGCGTAACTGCTCAGGCGACGCGGGAGAAGTCCACTATGCTGGTCAAGGGGTGTACCAGTTCTTGGCTTACTTCCCTGGTGAGTCAACCTGCAGTTTCAATTTCTTCAACGAGGCGGGAGAGACGAACGCCACGCTGGACGTGGTGGTCATCGACCGACCGGTGACAGACCTGACTTACATGGCGGATGCACATGTGTTGGTACGCGGCTCATTCTTCATGACCCAACCACCGATGTACGGTGGAGGACAACCGACGAGCTGGGTCGCGGTGCCCGATCTGCCGGACGGATTGGAACTACGCGATGGTGGCATCATCATCGGGGCGCCGACAGAGTTGATGCAAGTCACGGAATTCAACATCACAGCAAGCAATTCGGGAGGATCCTCGTCGACCACGCTCACCTTGACGGTGCTCGACATCGCTCCCTATTCGGTCCGCTACGCCGACGTGGAGGTCATCCTGACGATCGATGAGGCGATGGATTCGATGCAACCCTCGGCCGAGGGTGGTGAGATCGTTGAATGGATGGTAAATCCACCATTGGAACCCGGGTTGGAATTCGACAACTCGACTGGGGTGATCACAGGAACCCCGCAGCAGTTGTCACCGCGCACGGCGCACTTCATCTGGGCGAACAACACGGGTGGCTCCGACGTGACCGTGGTCTACATCACGGTCAACGACCATCTGGTAGCGAGCATCGACTACGGGCTCCAGGAACTCGACCTCGTCTGGAACAACGACACGCTCGACCTGAGTCCATCCACCACTGGCGGTGCGCCCATCGTCTGGAGCATCGACCCCCCGTTGCCGCAAGGCTTGGTGTTCGAGGGTGCTGACGGACGCATCCATGGCAGCGCGGACACCCTGCACCCGTGGACCAACCACAGCATCTGGGCGAACAACACCGGAGGCTCGTTCCAGACCTGGCTGGAGGTGCACGTCGCTGACATGACACCGGGCAACATCACTTGGCCGTCTGGCACAGAATACGTTCTGGAAGCAAACAAATCGTTCAGTTCCTCACCGGTGAACCTCGGCCCCACCATCGACGAATGGGCGGTCGCCCCGCCTCTTCCCGACGGACTCTACTTCGATACCCTCAACGGGGTCATATCAGGCTCTCCCGTGGGGAGGGATGGGAAGGTGATCTCACGTCACGCGTGGACAGTGCACACCGTCTATGCCAACAACAGCGGAGGCAGCCATGAGACCAACCTCACCTTCGCCATCCACGACCTCGCCGTCGACCACACCGAACTTGCGAAACGCTCGGTGGGGACCGTCGATTACGGCGGGGCTTGGCCGAGCCTCATCCTTCCAATCGGCGAGTGGGCGTTCGCGGTCGGTGTCGACTGGGATGGCCGTCCGATCATGTCGGCAGGGCACTCGGAACGGGGGCGAGTGGCAGGATACGGGCATGAGACGATGGTGGCGCGGAGCGGAGGGGACAATCGTTCGAACCTCTCGTTGAACGCGCTCGACTGGGTATGCGATGGGCAAGGCAAGACCGTCGGACTGGAGTCGTCGTTCAACGGCTGGAAGGACACCCTGCTGAACGAGGGCTATGCCGTGATCATCGACGCTCAGCCATCCGACCTCATCAATCTCGACTGCTTCGTCACCGAATTCTGGAACGGATACTCGGATTCAGATAACCTGCAGATCACCAGTTGGCTCACCGCTGGCGGCGGCATGGTGATGGGTGGCCATGCGTGGTACTGGTCCTACTCGAACAGCGATGTGGCGCACAACTATCCGGGCAACAAGATCGTCGGAACGACCGGGTTGTTCGTCTCGGCGAGTTCGGGCGCCGCCACCTACACCGTCGGTGCATCCGAGTGGGGCGACCTCTACCGTCTGCACGGCTCCCTGCCTCGTGTACGGGACCATGTTCTCGG
>JAKUTA010000272.1 GCA_022447885.1 Candidatus Poseidoniales archaeon
CCACGGTGTTACCGTTGAAGGTCACCGAGATGCCGACTTCGGTACCCACAGCGCTGACGATGTCGGTGCCGCTCTCACTCAGGAAGACGTACTCCCCGGGTTCCCATGCGTTGGGGTCGTCGCCGCCCTGCTGAGTGATCTCGCAGGGGTCTCCGCCGGCCACGCTGCACTTGTGGATGGTGTCACCCACTGCCAACTGAATCCTCACGAAGGTCCAGCTCAGCGTGTCCTTTCCGGTCATCTGCATCATAATCAGCGCGTCTCCAGTGCCAGCGGTTGCCCCGCCATTGGCGTCATCAGCGCTGTAGGTGTTCAGCGTGTGCATCGAGGTGTCTGTACCCTCAGCGGCCAGGTTGTTGGCCCAGACGTACAGCACACCTGCGAGCACCACGGTGATCGCTACCATCAGGATGGTCGCGATGACCGGGCTCACTGCCTGCTCATTCTTCATTTCATTCTTCATTTTTAGTCCTCACTACCCCAGAGGGGCCTCCACAGGTAGCGCGGCTATTGGTATTAAGATTGTCACCGAACCGAATCAAAAATTAGCGCTTCTAACCGTTGCACTGCGCTGAAGTGAATATACGATTGATAATTTCTTGGTAAATGTCCTCACACTACCCGGACCGCGTTGGTACGGTTCTTTTGTATGCTGTTATTGATTGCACTATATTATTCAATTAATCATCATTGGAGAGATGTCTGCTCACGGAACAGGATCCTACGCGTGGCGGTGACTCCGGGGAGCGCGCTCGCGCGGGAGAATCCGAAGCGGGTTTCCAGCCTGCCGGCCGAACCAAGCGGAGGTGAACAGGGTGAGAGAGCCAGCGTAGAGGGGATGGGATGCACACTCGACGAAGAACTACTCAACAGCCCTGTTCAACCTGTGCAGTATTTGGCAGCGCATAAACGTTTTCAAGCGAAAAACGCAGATTCACTCCTTCCTTTTTCCTGATTCCGGGGAATTTCCCGGCCCCACCGTCTGTTTTCACTTCACCACCCGTCGGTTTTCACTCGACGGTGAGCACTTCAGGGCCGCTGGGAGAGACCCAGACCGTGTGCTCGTACTGTCCGATCATCCCACCGTCCGCGCATCGCAGCGCGTGGTAGGTTTCCAGGAAGCGGATGCTCATGAGTTTCTTTACCAACGCGTTCCACTTGCTTCGGCGGCTCTCCTCGTCCTCGGTGGGGAACGGCTTCTCGAGCAGGGGGAAGGCCCAGCGCTCGGCGAACGGAAGGGTGTGGTATCTGTCCTCGATGTAGCGGGCGATCGTCGCACCCAGGGGTTTCAGCTTCCCTTTGGCGAGGGCTTTCTTGATCGAGATGTCACCGGTCACCCTCCAGATGTTGCTCGAATCGCGTGGTGGGATGTTCTCCACCATTCCCGAACTGCCAGTCGTGTTGAACGGCTCGACGGCGAATATGCCTCCTTCCTGGACGGTCCCCTTGAACTGCGCGTGGTCCGGCCCGCAGGCATACGACGGTACCGATGTGCCGGCATGCAGGTCCCACATCTTCAACTCGTGTCCGCACAGGTTGACGATCGGCTCGAACCCGGCATCCTTCGACGCCTGCTGCGCGGCGGCGCCCACCTCGTGCCACGGTGTTCCTACGGTCATCTTCTCGATGGCTGCATCGCGCGCCTCCTTGGCAGCGCGGATCTGCTCGGTATGCTTGCCAGCGTTTCCCACCTCGAGCGTGAGCGCGTTGTCGGCGATGGCGCCGTGGATGTGCACCCCGATGTCCAACTTGACGAGGTCTCCCTTCTGGAATGTCATCTCACCCTCCCATCCCTCCAGCGGGGCCAGATTATGGTCGGTGGTGTAGTGGGCGGCGATCTCGTTGACGGCGATGGTGCACGGGAATGCTGGTTTTCCTCCATGGCGGCTGATGTAGCGCTCGGCGGATTCGATCACGCTGTGCCAAGTGGCCCCCGGTGTGATCTCGTCACGAATCGCTTCCAGCGTTCTGCGAGCGCCGTGCCCGGCGTCCCTCCAGAGTTTCAAGTCCGACTCGTCGACCATGACATCACCTCCGCGATCGGTATGACACCTTCCCTCAGCACCTCCAACTGTTCGGCATGTGTCAGTGGAGCGGAGTCAACGAGGCGTATGAAGGCGCTGGGGGTGCCGCCCGGACAGTGACCGACGAGCGCCGCCTCGGGAGGTAAACCCAGAGCGGAGGCGGCGTCACCACAGTCGGCATGCGGTG
>JAKUTA010000273.1 GCA_022447885.1 Candidatus Poseidoniales archaeon
AAGGACGGTAGATGGAGGCCGTTTGACTTCCCTAATGCCACGCCCTCTGGGGGTTGGGAAATCCATGATGCCGACTGCCCGGGGTGGTGTCGCTGATGTCGAACCGAAGTGAACAAGAGCAGGTCCAAGAGACCCGGCAGACGACCTTAGAGGAGTTCGGTTTTGAGTTCGATCTACCCGAAGTCCAGCCAACCCTAAGCCCTTCTCAACAGAGTGAACATAATGGCCCACGGCCTGCCTGCCTACGCCGTGGGCGAACTCTGCCCAATCTGCGAAGCCGAGGGCCGTTGTGAGCATCTCTGCTGGCTCTGTCTCGTCCATCGACGACACTCTTCGCTACCTTTCCTTAAGAACCGACATTGAGTTATGAGTCATGAACGAAGCGGAGTGAGTAATGGTTCAGGACTTGACGGGTGGCGATACGCGCGCGCATCAGCCGTCCCCGCCCGCGAACATACCTCTGAACGATTCACTGAGAGCCTGTAGGTTCTGATTCAATGATGAACCTTGCAACACAAGGTTAATAGTAAACTTGTGACACAAGGATTCTCAACGGAGATGGACCCGACACGGAATGGGGACAACCGAAAGAAACTGGATGGATTGAAGATGAACGGAAATCTGAGAACTCCGAGCGCAATGCGCTCGAGCATAATGGTACTGATGATGCTGCTCGCCGCGCTCAGCGCGCCGGCAGTCGAATGGCGAACCGAAGGCGAGGACGATTCTGAACTGCGGGCGGCGCTGACAGCGCTGCTCGGTCCGATCGGAACCGCGTCGGCAGCCGACTTCGAGTCGGATACGAGCCTCGACCCCGCGGATCACATCACCGTGATGACCAGCACGGAGTACGGCGAGAACATCCGTCTCGTCGACTCGTGGGAGGACAACGACGACGAGGAAGACGACTGGTGCATGGGTGATTTCTTCATGATCAACGTAACCCGGCGCTTCTCCTACTTCGCCGTCTGCTGGGGCTCTGAAGAGAACCCAGGGCCGGTGACCATCGCTGCGCTCGAGGTGCAGTACCTCGGCGGAATCACGCTGGAGGACTTCCCGGTCGAAGGGATGTCCGTTCCCGGCGTACCTCTTCCGATCGCCACCGTGTTCGCCACGAGCCTGGTGCACATGATCGAGTTCGAGGACACCGGCACGCCCGAGGACCCGGCCAACACCAGCGGCAACGGGGTGTTCGACTTCACCCGCAGCGGTGAGGGCCTGTCTGACTTCCAGATACAGTCAGCCGAGGATGTCCACGCTGGAGTCGACCTGTCGAACCTCGTCTGGGAGATGACCGATGACGGAATCGAGGAGTGGTCCCATGTGGAAGGCAGGGAGAACGAGATGGGCTGGAACTTCACCATCGAGGCGACCGACGTCGACTACGACGGTGACGACATCTGGTGGCTGCTCGGCGGCAACGACGACGTGGTCGAGCGCATCGCCTACACCTTCCACCTCGGGGTCTCCATCGACGAGGTGACCGACGAGGTCATCCCCTGGTGGACCGTCACCCTCGACCCGGTCGAGAACAAGAGCTGGGATAACGACGAGATCCCCTACGAGGTCGAGAGCATCGGTGAGCAGCAGAACCTGACGTGGTCCGGCGTACGGGTCGCTACCGACTTCAAGTACGACCAGACGATCGACGGCTGGGACTTCCACACGCCTGACTCGCTGCTGATGGTCGAGTCGATCATCATCCGCGGCTCGTTCACCTTCGGGATCATCAGCGACTTCATGGACGAGGTCTCCGGCGAGGTGGGAGCGTTCGACGAGACGATGGCCTACGACGCCGACGAGGAGGACGAGGTCGTGCTCGGCACGGGCGACGTCCGTGGCGTGAACAAGGTCACCGGAACCAACGTCGAATGGCGCCACAACTACCAGAAGGTGCCAGACAAGCTGCACTGGGTCGACGAGGTCGAGCTCACCGACGCCGACGGCAACGTCACCACGGCCGAAGTCACCTTCCAGCTGCACGCATCCGAGGCGTTCGCGGAGAACAACGATGATGTCAGCGTGGCGGTCTACATCGCTCTGGGCGGCACGATCTACCCGGCTGCGGAACACATCTTCCACGACCCGGGCTATTCCGCCAGCATCAACATCATCCAACTCGGCATGGCCCTGCTGTCCGGCGAGATCGTCGGCCTGCAGTTCGTGGTAGTCACGCTGCTAGGCGTGCTCGGACTGATCGGCATC
>JAKUTA010000274.1 GCA_022447885.1 Candidatus Poseidoniales archaeon
CGCGAAAGCGGAGAGCGCATGCTCGATGTCGTCATCGTCGACATGCAGGTGGGTGACCGCCCTCAGCATCGTAGGTCCGAGATCGAGCAGGTCGACACCCCGCTCCGCCAGAGCAGCCACCGCCTCCTGTCCACTCTGGCCGCCGGTCAGCTCGATGTAGCACATGTTCGTCTGCACCGCATCGAGGTCCACGGAGAATCCTTCCAGCGCGTCGATGCCCTCGGCCAGGGTGCGCGCCCGTGCATGATCCTCGGCCAGCCGCTCGATGTTGTGCTCCAGGGCGTACAACCCGGCCGCGGCCAGGATACCGGCCTGGCGCATGCCGCCACCGAACAGTTTCCGCCAGCGGTGCGCCCGCTCCACGAAGTCGGCATCCCCAGCCACGAGCGAACCCACTGGAGCCCCCAGTCCCTTGGAGAGGCAGATGGAGACAGAGTCGCAGTCCCGCACCATCCGTGAAGCATCGATGCCGGTGGCGACCACGGCGTTGAACAGCCGGGCGCCATCCATGTGCACCGAGCATCCGGAGGAGTGTGCCAGCTCGCAGATGGCGTCGATCGATTCCTGCGGGTAACAGGTTCCACCACCCCGGTTCGACGTGTTCTCGATGCACACGAGGGTGCAGTCCGGGAAGTGCGACATGCTGCCCTTCGACTTGCGGATCGCCGCCACCACATCCGCCGGGACCATGATCCCCCTCTCCGCCTCCACCAGGGCCACCGAACATCCGGACAATGCCGCGTATCCACCACCCTCGTAGACGTAGACGTGACTCGTTCCCTCGGTGACGATCTCATCCCCGGGCGTGGTATGCGTGCGCACCGACACCGCGTTCGCCATCGTGCCCGATGGCACGAACAGCGCCGCATCCTTGCCGAGCATGGCCGCCAGACGCTCCTGCAGCATCTGCACGGTCGGGTCGTCGCCGAGCACGTCGTCGCCGACCGGTGCATCGGCGATGGCGTCGCGCATGGGGGCCGAGGGCTGCGTGACCGTGTCGCTGCGCAGGTCCGTGCGGCCGGCAAGCGGAGGGCACATCGGGTGGGCGAGTCCGGGCTTCACTCATAGCGAGTGCGCTGTGCGCGCGATGCTGCCGAACGCGCTCCTGCGGGCGAGAGCAGAAGTCATACCTGTCCCCGCCTCTGGCCGTTCCATGAGCGAGAGCCGAGGGATGCAGGACTGGTTGGATGCGTATGGCGAGAGCCATCAGAATCCACTGAACAAGAGGATCCACTGGTTCGCGGTGCCCGCGATCTTCCTCTCGGTGGTGGGGCTTCTCTGGTCGATTCCGACGCCGGAGTTCTTCGGAAATTACGCCTGGCTCAACTTCGCGACCATCGCCATGCTGCCGGTGTTCATCTTCTACATCCGACTTTCACCGACGCTGACCATCGGAATGATGGTCTACGTCATCGCCTGCCTCGCCATCTGCTGGCTGTATGTCCAGAACTTCACCACACCTCTCTGGCAGGCGAGCATCGCCATCTTCGTGCTCGGTTGGGTCATGCAGTTCTACGGCCACAAGGTGGAGGGCAAGAAGCCCTCTTTCTTCGAAGACATCCAATTCCTGATGATCGGGCCGGCTTGGCTGATGTCCTTCATCTACGACAGGTTCGGCATCAAGTACTGACCGACCTCATCTGGGTGAATCCCCGCGCTCATCCCCAGACGCGATCATCCCAGCCACATTCGGTGCAGCGACCGTTGCGCCAGTGGAATTGACAGGCGTAGCGGCGGCAGCGGGAGCAGCGCCTTGAGGGGGAGCGTTGGCAGATGCAGCATCTTGCCATGTGGTCGAGCGGGGGTAGGAGGGCTTGAAACCTGCTGTCAGATACCTGTCGTGCCAACGACCAGAGCCTTGGGACGGCGTGACGACACCGGTTAATTACGGGAGGCCTGAACCTCGCAGGGGGACCGGCGGCATGACGTCTGGAAAAGAACGCATACCGGAACGAGCGCCGCTGCTCGCTTGGCTGGTATCATGCACCGTGCTCGCCATATGGAACTTCAGCCGCGGCCTGTATCTCTGGGCAGGATACAACCTCGGGGGGGCGGTGATGGCCCTGCTGGTGATCTCGTTCATGTGGAGCGGACGCATGCGCATGCCTGCATTGCCGCTGTGGATCGCCTACACCACGACGATGCTGCACTTCCTCGGTGGCTCGCTCGGCGCCCCGGACCGCGGACCTGGCCCCTTCTGCTTCG
>JAKUTA010000275.1 GCA_022447885.1 Candidatus Poseidoniales archaeon
CCGTCACCTTCGCGCAGCACTTCGAAGCGCACTTCCAATCCCTGCGCATGCGCGCCCAGGTCGCGCAGCAACGCCTGCGCCATTCCCTTCGCCGCCGTGAACCCGCCACCGACCTCCGCCGCCGCCCACGCCACCCGTTCCTCGTTGTGATGGTCGCGCACTACCGTCCCCAGTTCGAACACTCTCTGGGGCAGCTCATGATGCCGGTTGGCAGCCAGCAGCCGCAACAATGCAGGCAGCACGTTCTGGCGTAGGACCGTGTGCTCGTGGGTGATCGGGTTGGTGAGCCGAGTCACCGCTCCAGATGGCTTGAGCCGGACCCGTGTGAACTGGTCGTCGTCGCTGGACAAGGTGAGCGACTGCACCTGCTGCAGCCCCTGCCCTTGCATGCTCTCGCGAATACGCCGGTGAAGAGTCATCTTCGCCAGCGGGATGCCCGCGTCGGACTGGCGTGAGATGGAGACTCCGAGATCCTCGTAGCCGATTCCGATGGCCACATCTTCGACGATGTCGACGGGATGCAGTATGTCCGAGCGCCAACGGGGCATCTCGACGATGTATTCGTCCTCGCCCGCCGCCGCTTCTGCCCAGCGTTCGCGGCGCCGCGGACCATCGGTGCTCACCCGGCGGCGCACCAGCCTGCCGCCCATCCGGTCAAGAGCAGCGGCAACCTGCTCATCGCTGAACTCGCGACCGAGAATGTCCTCGAGCAGCGACTTCGGGACCCTGTGCTCGCGCGGGCGCCCTTCAGGCGAGTCGAATTCCGCTCCGTCCCATGCGGTGATGCGCACCGTCTCCACTGTTCCTCCACGGGCTGCGAACGCCAGACATGTGAGCAGCAGCGAAGCCTCGCAGGCGCGCGCGTCCCAGCCTGTGACATCGATGAAGAAGTCGCGGGTGTCCTCGGTCACGGTGGTGTGCCTGCCGTTGATGATCGGCGGGAAGGAGAGCACCGCGCCGGTCGCATCCAGAATGACGGGAAACCGGTCGAAACCCTCCAGCAGGTGAGCATATTCCACACCCTTCGGATGCTGCTCCAGAATCTCCCGGATGGACAGCGGTTCTGACATCGCCAATGGGATGAACGAGTAGTCCTCAGGAACGGTGATCACCTCGAAAGGTGGCCTCAAGGAACCGAAGTCGTGCACACCGATCGACGAGCGTCTGCGCCCCCTGCCGAGCGCGAAATGGAGTTTCTCCTGATGGTCCATCAGCCCCTGGATGAACTGGTCCTGTTCCTCCACCGTGCTCCCGGTGTCCACTCCACGCACAAGTGCCGCCAGGATGACCGGTCGCACCTTCTCCAATGAGGGGTCCACACCCATGGTGATGCCACCGCTGCGGGTGGAGAGCCGCGGTTCTGCTGCCGCGCCATGCAGGAAGGGGCGTGCGGCGTGCGCCATCGTCTCGACTGAGAGCAGGTCGGGGCGGTCGGGGAACACCTCGATGTCAACAGTCTCCTCATCGCAGTGCTCTACGGCGCAGCCGATCAGCCCGAGCCGTTCCGACCAGAGTTCAGGCTCGTGCTCGATGCCGAATCGCGCTTGGATGTCGCGCAGCACTGAGTGCTCGAAGGTGACTGTGGGCACGGGATATCCTCCGAATTGAGCGCAGGGGCCGCCTCCTTCACCTCTTCGCTGTTCACTGCCCGAGCCATTGTGGGAGCGGGCGCTCCCAGCCGGAGAGCCTGAGTCCGCTCACACTGGCGGTGTCGTGGTCGAGTGCGCGCAGGTGACGCCGGTTCAGCCGGTCGATGCCGTCCTCACCGAGTTCGACGAGCCAGCCCCTGATTCCAGCGTCGATTCCAGCCAGCCAGTCTTCCACAGCTGCCGCTCTCCCCTTCTGCGACGATGGTGGCGACGCATCCGCCGCGAATGGGTCGGCGACAGTCATACTGGCGCCTGCGGCGGCGGCGATGAGCAGGTCGGAGGCGGACGGCGACCAAGGCAGGTGAATCGAGCCGCTGACCCCATGGGCCGCGAGATCCTGCTCTCGGCCGGACAGGGCGATCACCGGCAGGGCGGCCGCCGCTGGGAGCATCGCGCTGCTGGCGAGCTGGATGCATGCACCATCACAATCGAGGTCGTCAGCCAGCCGGTGCACCTTCTGGACTCTGGTCAGATCACCGGAGAGGATCACCGGCTTGTTGTCTCCCAGATGGGAGCGCACGACCACCAGAAGCGCATCGAGTTC
>JAKUTA010000276.1 GCA_022447885.1 Candidatus Poseidoniales archaeon
CCTGTGGGGTTGCACGGGTTCGAGACGATGTACGAGTCGAGGTTCTGCTCGCGCACGGCGGCGTCGAACTCGGCAGCTGGAATCGAGAAGTTGTTCTCGGCCAGTGTCGGGATTAGGATCGGTTCCACGCGTGACTCTGCGTAATCCATCATGTCCTGATAAGCGGTGTAATCCGGAACCTGATATCCCAGCCTACCCTGCAGCGCGGCGAACACGCGAGAGAGTATCAACCGTCCACCTTGGGCGATGCCGACGTTCTCCTTGGTGTACTGCTTCTTCCCCTGCCGGTAGAGTCGGTTGTAGTGGTCCGCCACCGCCTGGCGCATCTCGTCAGTTCCGTTGATCGGACCGTATGCCTGATCCTCTGGTTCGATGGTCACACTGCGGATTCGCTCCGGCGCGCCGGGCATCTCGCCGATCTCAGGTTGTCCTTGTCCCAGATTGCACCAGTCGGGGTTGCCGTTCCAGAATCCCCGCTTGACCGCCTCCGCGACCACCCAGATGACACCCATGTAGGGAACATCGCGGAAGTGGCCGACCCGCTCGGTCATGGAGGTGCGTCTAGAGCCGCCTAAATCAGCGAATCGGAGGGCCGATGTTGCCGTCCTGGCGGTGTTAGCGAGGGCTCCGCGCGCTCGGGGCACTCCCAGAAGGGGCGTTGCGAGGGTTATGTACGCGACAATCTTCATAACAGCGTCAGCCGGCCTGTAACTGAGTTTGACATGCTGGATGACATCAGCCGCGATGGGGATGACAAGCTCTCATTCCTCTCTTCGAACGTTAGTTTCGAGCTCGATGAGAAGCCCCCCCAGAAGCGGCGCCCGCGCCACGATGAGGAGGTGGCGGACGCTGAACATCCCCCTACACCCAGAGTCGGGATGTCCAACATCCGCAAACGGGCGATTCAGCGAGGCAAGAACGGGAAGCGGCGGCGCCCAGCGCGCAAGGAGAAGTCGACCGAAGGCATGCCCTCGCTCTATTCGTTCGAACAACAGCCTCCAGCCGAGTTGCCGGTGGTGCAGTTGACCTGCTCCTGCTGCAACGGGGAGGTCGATCTCATCCACACGCTCGAACAGCTGGACGAGCACATCGAGGGCATCGTCGCCCGGCGTCTGGCGCAGTGCGAGGATGAGATGCGCCGCGAACTTGTTGATGAGTTCAAGCGGCGCAGGGCGAAGGCCGTGGCCTCACGGGAAGATTGATGCCGATTCGACGGGCGAGCCCAACTGATGGATGAACTGCGCACGGCGTTGCTCGAAGCGCTTGAATTGAAGCGTCTCCCGCGCAGCGGTTGGCTGCGCGTGGGAGTGCAGGATGTCGAGTCAGTCGCTGCCCACTCTTGGGGCGCCGCCTGGCTCGTTGCTGCACTTTGCCCCGATGGCGTGGACCGCGGCAGAGCGCTCGAGATGGCTGTCATCCACGATCTCGCCGAAGTCAGGATCGGGGACATCACCCCTGCCGATGGAGTTCCCGAGGAGGAGAAGATGGCCATGGAAGGGGCGGCTCTCGATGCGATGTTGCACAGCATTCCGCACGGAAGCCGGATCCGCGACCTGTGGGCGGAATTCGAGGCTGGTGAGACCCCGGAGGCGAGGTTTGCCCGAGTGTGTGACAAATTGGACATGGGACTGCAGGCGCTCGCCTATTCAGCGGAGTCAGAAGAGGATTTCGAGGAGTGGCTCGTCAGTGCCAGAGCGGTAGTCAAGGGCAGCGGTTTCACTGACCTGCTGAGGTGAAAAGCCCATATGGGGCCGGCGACGGCACTCGGGCTCGGAGCCCGTTGGTGTAGTTGGTCCATCATCTCGGTTTTTGGTACCGGGGACTCAGGTTCGAATCCTGAACGGGCTACCTTCAACTTAGGAACGGTTTCCTCACACGCGCAGCCGAGTCCTTGAAGGAGTCAAGGACTCGCCCGCGAGACGTGCCGTCAGTCTCGCCAACGCCACGACGCGTTCTTCCACCTTCATTGCTCATCGCGGTGTTATTGCTGACCGTCGGCTGGTCACCACTGTTCTCCGTGCTCGAAGGGGGAGCAGAGTCGGACTCCTCCGTTCCGCTCGAAGATTCACTGCTGTCCGAATTCACGCGGATGTCGTCACCTGCGATCTCGCCGCCCAGCGACTTGTGGTGGGGCCGCGGAGATGTGCCGGCCTCGGTCTACGTGC
>JAKUTA010000277.1 GCA_022447885.1 Candidatus Poseidoniales archaeon
AGACCCTGCTGCAGTTGGCCGATGAGCAGGGAGAGGAGCATAGCGAGGGACTGCACATTCCCAACCGGCCCACTCACCAGCAGCTGGCCAATATGTCGGGCACGACGCGGGAGACGGTCTCGCGCGTTCTCAAGCGACTTGAAGCGCAGGGCTACATAGTTTGCAAAGGTCGCACCATCACCATCTTGCGCGAAGCAAACCGCAAGGCGAAATAAAAGGGGTGACCGACTGAGACCCCGGCTCGAGTTATGAACACCACAAAACGCCGGATCCTGCTGCTGAGCCAGGACCCGCGCTTGAGAGATCTATGCCGCCAGGCGCTGGAAAGCGCCCGGTTCCACCTCGTCGAAGTGCGGGAGGCGGCGATGCTGCCCGCCATGGTCGAGCGCGGTGCCGACCTGGTCATCATCGACCAGGCGATGCCTAACCGGGCTCTAAAAGCAGCCGCCGCTGCCCTGGGCGACCGCCGTGAACTCCCCGTCCTGGTGTTGGCTTCCGGATCCGCGCAGGAGTGGCACGATGTCTCGAGGGGAAATCCCCTGGAGTTGGTTGTGGAGGCGCCGTTCAAGACCGAAGAGCTGGCGGCTCGAGTGGAAGAACTGCTGCGGAAGGCGGGCTTCCTGCACCTGCGTCTGGTGGGCCAGTCAGATGCGATACGCGAGCTGCGCGATCGCATCCTTCTCATCGCACCCACACCCATCACGGTGCTCATCACGGGCGAAAGCGGTACTGGTAAGGACATCGTCGCCCGCGCTCTCCATCACTACTCCGGCCGCAGCAGTCATCCCTTTAAGGCCATCAACTGTGCCGCCATTCCTGAGAACCTGATCGAGAACGAGCTCTTCGGTCACGAGAAGGGCTCCTTCACCGACGCCAGGTCGCAGTTCCACGGCATTTTCGAACAGTCCGACGGGGGGACCGTCTTCCTGGATGAAGTCGGCGAAATGCCGCTGGCTGCCCAGGTCCGGCTCCTGCGTGTGCTAGAAGAGCGAGAGGTGACCCGCATTGGCGGCGACCGAGCCATCCCGGTGGACCTTCGCATCATTGCCGCCACCAACAGGAACCTCCGCTTGGCCGTTTCCGAGGGGGCGTTCCGGCGCGACCTCTATCACCGCTTAAAGGTCGCCGAGTTGGCCCTTTCCCCGCTGCGACAGCACCCGGAGGATCTACCTCTCCTCCTCGACCACTTTGTCCGACAGATCAGCGAGCAGCCCTCAGCGCGATTCAGCGGATTCTCGCCAGCCGCCATGGAACTGCTCCTCAAATACGAATGGCCGGGCAACATCAGGGAGGTGCGCAACCTCGTCGAGGCCCTGGCTTTTCTGGGTCCGGAGGGACCGGTCGAGGCCGTTGACCTGCTGCCGCACCTCGAGCAGCCGCCCACACCCGAGCGCCACCTGCCCGTTGCCACCCACAAGACGCCGGATCAGTCGGAACGCGAGCTGATCTACTTTGCCCTGCTGGACCTGAAGCGGGAAGTGGCCGAGTTGCGCAATCTGGTCGAGGACCGCTTCGAGGTACCTTCGGCGCCGACACCTCGGCCCATCTACCAGGCGGGTCAGCCGGTGGCCGAGCCGGAATTCATCTCCACGGAGATTACCTCTGAGGCCCGAGGAGTCGACGGCAACGGTGGCGTCAGATCGCTGAAGGAGATGGAGAGGGAGGCTATCGAGGAAACCCTTTTACAGGTAAGCGGAAACCGACGGCGCGCCGCCGAAATCCTTGGCATCGGCGTGCGGACCCTGTACAGAAAACTGGAAGAATACGGCCTGAAGTGAAACTTGTCGCAATCGTATTAATGGGTGTCCTGGCAGTAGGTCGCGCTCACGCTCACTCGGGCGACGACCAACTGGAGAGCCTTAGCCTCGCCTTTCGCACGGTCTATCGACAGGCTGAGCCTTCCGTCGTTCTGGTCGAGACCTCCGGAGGCCGTACCACCAGCCGCCGCTTCCCGCCCTTCCACCCTCCGGTAGAGCCGGAGGAAGGCGTCGGTTCGGGCACCATCGTCAGCGAAGATGGCTACATCCTGAGCAACTACCACGTCGTCAAGAGCACCGATGACATCAGCGGGACTCTGTCTGACCGGCGCTCCTTTCCCGCCCAGATCGTGGGGTTCGACTCGCTGATCGACATCGCCCTGCAGAAGATCG
>JAKUTA010000278.1 GCA_022447885.1 Candidatus Poseidoniales archaeon
CACCTACTTCCACAGCCCATTCCCACGAACCATTGGTGTCGATCTTGGCGATGAAGGAGTCCCCGATACCGACTGAGGTGATGCGGTTACCCATCGTCGCTGCGCCCTGTAGATTACCGGTGATGATGGCGTCACCGGTGTTCACGTCGACCGATATACCGTTGCAGCGATTGGACCCGGAGCCACCGCTGGTCTCATGGTTGGCCCACAGCCACATGCCGGTGGCACCGTCCATCTTGGCGACGTAGATGTACGAACCTGAACCGCTGGAGAGGTTGTACTGGCCGAAATGGGTACGCTCCTGATAGAATCCGCAGATGTACGCGTCACCATTGACGTCGACGTCGATGGCGGTTGCGCGGTCGGCTATCTCGGCGCTCGAGGTTGCGTACCAAAGCCAGTTCTGGAACGGATCCATCTTCAGTACGATGACTGCATTTGACTGGTTGACCGTCCAGTTCAGCACCCGCAAACCTCCTCCCGGGTTGACCGCGCCGGCGACGAACAGGTTGCCTTGCGAGTCGAGTCGCACCTCATCGACGGTGATGTTCGATAGCGGGAGCACCCACTGCCAGATGCCAACGGATGAGACGAGTCCAAGGTACGAGCCCGTCTCGTTGAGGGTCAGATTACCGAAGGTTCCACTGCTGCTGGCCCCGTGCAGGATACCGGCCACGTATACCTCGCCTGATGGCAGAATGGCGACCGAGGACATCCAGTCATCATTGGAGTCTCCACCGAAGTCGATCGCCCATTCCCACTCTCCTGTGTCATTGAGCACGGCGAGGAAGGTGCGCTCGAAATCCTGGTTGTGTGTCAGGGTCGTGTCACCGAATCGGGCTTCGCCGCGGAAAGTCCCGCCGACCGCCGTCCAGGTCACGGGATTGCCTTGGATGTCGACACCTTCCGCCGTTGAGATCGTTCGGGCGTACTCCCAGTTGGTTCCGTTGCTGACTGACAGCCATTCACCTTGGTCGAGGTTGATCTGATTGCCGCCCGAACGGAACATGCTCGGTTGCGAGGCAGGCAGTTCAGTCACGGGTTCGGCTGAATTGCCGAAATTGACCGCCCCGTCGACCATCGGGGCGAGTGCCGAGAAGATCAGCAGCAGGAGGATGATGGGCTGGGCGATGGCGGAGCGGGACGGCTGCATCGGGCGTGGCTTCAGCATCGCATGGATAAGATTTGCATGGGTTTGTGTCGACTCTAGGCGTCGACGCTCGCGAGTGAATGATAGAGCAGATTCTCAATTGGAGAATGAATGTCACCAATTGGAAGGTTCGAGAACAGTCTGTCCACCGATGTACGGCTGCAACCCTTCGGGCACGGCGACCCTTCCATCAGAGAGCTGGCACTGCTCCACGATGGCCACCAGCGCCCGACTGGTCGCCACCAGCGTCGAGTTGAGCGTGTGCACGGCCGCGTTGCCGTCAGGCGTGCGGTAGCGCATGCGCAGCCGGTTCGCCTGGTAGTCGGTGCAGTTCGAGCAGGAGACGACCTCCTTGTACTCCCCCACACCGGGAAGCCAGGCCTCGAGGTCGTACTTGCGGGCGGCGATGGTGCCCATGTCGCCAGTGCAGATGTTGACCACCTCGAAGTGCAATCCGAGCGCGTTCCACAAGTCGACGGCGTTGGTGAGCAGCTCCTCGTGGTGTTCCCACGAGTCGTCGGGGTGCGAGATGACGATCTGCTCGACCTTGGTGAACTGGTGGACCCTCCAGATTCCCTTGTCCGCTTGGCCGTGGGCGCCCACCTCGCGGCGGAAACACGGCGAGCAGCCCACGATCTTGAGCGGCAGCAGACTCGGTTCGATGACCTCGTCCATGTAGAGCGCGGTCAGCGGATGCTCGCTGGTGGCGATGAGATAGTAGCCGTCTGGCTGCACGTCGTACATCACCGTCTCGAAGTCGGCGAGGTCGGTCACACCCTCGTAGGCGCGCCGATTCATCATCGATGGTGGCTGCACCAAGGTGTAGCCCCGTGCGGTCATGAAGTCGACGCCGAACTGCTGCAGCGCCATCTCCAGCCGCGCCAGATCCCCTTTGAGGAAGTAGAACCGGCTGCCCGTGATCTTCGCGGCCCGCGCCAGTTCCACCCAGTTGTTCATCTCCGCGATCTCGTTGTGCGTGCGCGGCTCGA